>RFKM01000015.1 GCA_003694465.1 Alphaproteobacteria bacterium | reverse complement strand
CGGGGCAGGCCCGCCCGTCATGCCGAAGCCAGAAAGGCCTGCGCCGCCCGCACCGCCTTGCGCGCGTAATATTGCTGGCGCGGGTCGCGCGGATTGGAGCGCGGCACGATCCAGCCCATCGATGCCATCCGGCGCAGCAGCACGAAGAGCGGCAAGAGGGTGGCATCTTCCTCGGACAGCGGGCGCAGGCTGCGATAGCCGGCGATCGCCGCCGCGCGCAGGGCGTCCGAGTTGGGCAGGCCCTCGTTCTGGGTCATCAGCGTGGCGAGGTCATAAAGCCGAAAGCCCCAGCCGCCATCGTCGTAATCGATCAGAACCGCCGCTTCGCCCTGCACGAGCACGTTCTCGCGCAAGACGTCGGCATGAATCAGCCCGTAATCGCCCCCCCGCGCGGCAAAGGCCTCGAGCTGCGCGCGCGCCATCCGGCGCACCTCCAGCATCAGCGCCCGCTCCGGCGGCGAAAGCGCCGGGCTTTCCCAGAACCGCCCCCAGAGCGGCGTCTCGCCCAGCAGCCCCTCGATATCCCAGGCATGGCGGGTGAACCCTTCGGGCGGGGTAAAGGCGTCGGAAGCCGCGTGCAGCGCGGCAATCGACCGGCCAACGGCATGAAAACGTGCCTCCTGTTCGGCCGCGCTGCCCTCGAGCGGCACATCGGCTTGTCCCAGCGGCGCACCGTCGAGCCAGCGCACGGCGGTGGCGATGCGCCCCGTCGACAGTGTCACCGGCCCGCCCATCGGTGCCGGAACGCTCAGCCCTGCCGCATCGAGCGCCCGCATCCAGTCGAGCTCCGAGCGAATGGCCGCAAGGCTCTGATACCCCGGCCGGTGCAGGCGCACGGCGGCCTCACCCCCGGGCAGATGCGCGCGATAGACGGCATTCTCCCGCTCGCTCACCAGCACCGCCTCGCGCCCGCCAAAGGCCTCGAGCGCCTCGGAAATCTCGCTCATCCCATCTCCTTCAGAACCTGCCCGAGCCGGTCGACCAGCATGTCGACATGCTCATGCCCGAAGACCAGCGGCGGGCGGATCTTGAGAATGTTCCGCCCCGGGCCGATGTAATGCATCAAGACCCCCGCCGCCCGCATCCGTTCGACAACCTCGCCGGTGAACTCCCCGTCGTCGTCGAAAACCACCCCGGCAAAGAGCCCCGCCCCCCGCACCTCGCGAATGCGCGGGTGATCGAGCGCCCCGAGCCCCGCGCGCAGCGCCCGGCCAACCTCCTCGGCCCGGGCCTGCAAGCCCTCGGACTCGATCACGTCAAGAACGGCACTTGCGGCTGCCGCGGCAACGGGCGTGGCGGCGAAGGTGTTGAAATAGCCAAACCCCTCGCGGAAGGCGGCAATGAGATCGCGCCGCGTCACCACGCCTGCCACCGGATAGCCGTTGCCCATCGGCTTGCCGAGGGTGACCACGTCGGGCACGAAACCCATGCGCTCATGCCCCCAGAAATGGCTGCCGAGGCGGCCGAAACCCGGCTGAACCTCGTCGGCAATCACGATCCCGCCGCGCGCGCGCACCAGCGCCACCGCCGCATCGAGCGCGCCGGGCGGCAGAGACGGAAAGCCTTCGTTGGCAAGGAACGGATCGAGGATCAGCGCGGCAAACCCATGCCCGTCCGCCTCGAGCGAGTCGATCGCCGCGCCGATGCTGGCCGCGAAGGCCGCCCCATCGACCGCGCCGCCCGGCGGCGGCACCCGCCGCACCCAGTCGACGCGCCCGCCCACCGGCCGTCGCCCGGCCGACAGCTGGCTGACGAGATGGGTGTTGCCGTGATAGGTGGCATCGGTCGCCACGATCCCCTTCTTCCCCGTCGCCGCCCAGCCGATGCGCAGGGCAATGTCGTTGGCCTCCGAACCGGTGCAAACGAGGGTGAGCGTGTCGAGCCCATCGGCGAAGGTGGCCGTCAGGCGCTCGGCATAGGCAACGATCCCCTCGTGCAGATACCGGCTGTGGGTGTTGAGCGTCGCCATCTGCCGCGCCACCGCCTCGACCACGGTCGGATGCCCGTGGCCGACATGCGGCACGTTGTTGTAGGCGTCGAGATAGCGATTGCCGGCCGCGTCCCACAGCCAGACCCCTTCGCCGCGCACCAGTTCCACCGGATCGCGGTAGAACGTCGTCATCATCGGCCCGAGCACCCGGTCGCGCCGGCGTTGCAAATCATTCATCGGTCACCTTTCCGCGCAGCGCCTTGACCGCGCCGCGCTGCTTCTTGGCCTCGATGCGTCGGCGTTGCGCCCCGCGCGTCGGCTTCGTCGCGATCCGCCGCTTCGGCGCCACCAGCGCCCTGCGGATCATCTCGGCAAGGCGCTCGGCGGCTATCTCGCGGTTGCGCGCCTGGCTGCGGGTGTCTTCCACCCGCAGTACGATGGCGCCGTCCCGGGTCCACTTCCGCCCGGAAATGCGCCGCAAGCGCGCCTTCACCGCGGGCGAAAGTGCCGGCGAGCGCGCGGCTTCAAAGCGCAATTCCACCGCCGTCGAAACCTTGTTCACATTCTGCCCGCCCGGACCGGCCGAGCGCGTGAAACTCTCGGTAAGTTCCCAGTCGGCAATCACGATGTCGTCGCTCACCCGGATCATGGCGCGAGCCTATCGTGCCTTTTTCCTGGTGGAAATACTCCGGGGGTCCGCGGGGCTGGCCCCCCGGCAACACCCGCGGAAAAACCGAAAAGGGCCGCCCCTCGGGCGGCCCTTCGAGAAGTCTGGAGGCGGGGCCGGTTAGGCCTTTCGCCACTCTGGCCCGCTTTCACCCGGGGGCTGCCCCGGGCGACGCGCTTCTAGATTGTCCCGGCACCTCTCTCCACGAAATCTCTCGACATGGACACCTCCTTTCTTCTGCAAATAGGTTGCGATACCGAAAGGGTGCCACAGATCTTGTGCCGGTCAAGAAAAATCAGACCGGATCTTGAGAAAGCCGCCCCACGATCACCTTGAAGGGCACCAGCGCGACAAGGGCGAGCGAAAGTTTCACCATCCAGTCGGCAAAGGCCAGCGACACCCACAGCGGCACCACCGCCCCTACGCCCAGAAACGGCACGCTCTCCCATGCCCAGTTGATGGCGCTGTCGGCCTCGGCGCCGAACAGGGTGATCGAGGCGGAAAAGGCGATGGTGAAGAACAGCGCCGTATCGACGGCCGATCCGACGAGCGTCGAGCCGAGCGGCGGCAGCCACCAGGCGCGCCGGCGCAGCATGTTGAAGATGGTCACGTCGAGCAGCTGGGCGGTGAGAAACGCCGTGCCCGAGGCAACGGCAACGCGCAGCGGCACCGCGGCATAGGTGTAGCCGTCGCCCTCGAGCATGATCTGGCTGCCGACGAGCGAGCAGGCCACCCCGACGACGAAGCCGGCAAAGACCACTTTGCGCGCCGCCTCGGCGCCATAGACGCGGTTCATCACGTCGGTGACGAGAAAGGCGAAGGGATAGGTGAAGGCCCCCCAGGTGAGCCAGTCGCCCAGCAGGAACTGGACAAGGATGTTCGAGGCCACCACGACGGCGGCCATGGCAAGAATGCCGGGAATGATGCGAGCCATATCGTTGATCCGTTTTGGCAAGGTTGCGGAGACTTGGCCCCGAAGCCGGGACGGGCGGCTCCTACGCGGGCCAGCGGGCGCCGTCAAGTCATTCCGTCACTACGTATTCGACGATCTCGGTGCGCTGGAAGAAGTTGAAGTTGTCGTCCGAAACCATCGTCAGGCGGATATGCCCGTCTGCATCGCGCCAGACCGCAAGGCCCTCGAGGTTGTCGTGGGTGCCGGTTGCGCTTTGAAACAGGGTCTCATTGAAGCGCAGCCCGGTGGGCGTGATGTCGAAGCGCCGCACCCGCGTTGCAAAGCCGAAAAGGCCCGAAAACTGCCGCTCGAGCAGGTAGAAGCGGTTGTCCGGCCCGATATCGGCACCGACGATGCGAAAATCGTCCGGCCTCGGGATGAAGGCGAAATGCGACCATGCGCCATTTGCGAAACGATAGACCGGAAACGGCCGCCCCGCCCGCCCGGAAACTTCGGGCACGGTGTAGAGCGACCCGTCGGGGCCAATGGCGAGCGCCTCGAGCGAGGCATTGTTGCGCATCTTTCGGAACGGCGCGTAGATCGGCAGGGTGCGCGTCGGCGTCACCCCCGGCCCCGGATATTCGACGACCCGATGCACTGCCTCGAACGAGATGAACACCCGCCCGTCGGGAGCGATCGCGAGGCCCTCGGAATCGTTGTAGAACCGGGGCAGCCGGCCCCCGTCGCTGTGCAGGATCGGCACCACCGGGCCGGCATCGACACCGGCGAGCCGGCCGGCGCCATCGCGCTCGAGCGTGCCGGAAATGATCGTGCCGCGGTCCGAAATGGCGGTGAACTCACGCCCGTCATCGGAAACCTCGAGCCCCGACCATCCGCCGAAGTCCGGGTCGGGCAACGACCATGTCAGGGCCGAGACCAGCCTTGCGGGCATGGTCGGCTCGGCGCGCGTCGCAGGCCCGACAAGCCCGAGCAGCGCTAGCGTGAGCGCAAGACGGAAACGCATTGGGCGGGCAGGTCCGAAAGGGTAAGGGGCGGGCGCGGCGGCGCCGGTTTCGCGTTCGGGTCGGGCGGCGGCGGGTTGAGGATGCGCTTCACCCAGCCCTCGGCCTCGGCGCAACCGTCGCCCGGCGGCGGCGGCGCCTGATCGACGCAGGCCCGGTCGCCCGCCGGGCAGGCAAGGCGAACGTGAAAATGGTAATGGTGCCCATACCAGGGCCGGACCTTGCGCAGCCACGACCGATCGCCCGTCGCCCGCTTGCACATCCAGACCTTGGCGCCTGGGAAGACGAAAATGCGCGCCACCGCCGGATCGGAAGCCGCGGCACGGATCAGCGCCATGTGCTGGGGCGTCCAGTTGTCGTTCACATGGGCGCCCTTGTCGCGGCGGGTGGAGATCGAGGAAAGGTGCTCGCGCTCTTCGGCGGTGAGGTCGAGGCGCTTCGGCGGCAGCATCCAGATGTCGGCATCGAGCCCGATCTGGTGGCTGGCATGGCCCGACGACATCGGCCCGCCCCGCGGCTGGCTCATGTCGCCGACGTAAATCCCCGCCCAGCCGGGCAGGGCAGCGGCCTTCTGCGACAGCCGCTTGATGAAGGCGACGAGTTCCGGCGTGCCCCAGTTGCGGTTGCGGCTCAGGCGCATCGCCTGCCATGTCGGCCCTGTTTCCGGCAGTTGCACCGCGCCGGCCATGCAGCCGCGCGCATAGGAACCGATCGCCTCGGGGGGCTGCGCCGAGGGCACGGGCACCGGGCCGAACAGCTCTTTCGCCGGTTCATTGGAGGTCGAGATGCGCAGAATGCCCGGCGCCGCGGCGGTGTCGGCGCGCTCGCCGCAGGCGCCCAGCAGCAGCGCCGCCGACAGGGCGAGGAGGGGGCCCAGGCGCATCGGCTTCAGGCCCGCTGCCCGTCGGGCTTCACCCAGAACAGCAGCACCAGACCGACGAGGAACAGGGCGATGAGCGGCGAGACGCCAAGCTGCTGGCTGCCGGTGAGCGACGTGACGAGGCCGATCAGGAACGGCGCGATGAAGCTGGTCGCCTTGCCGGCAAGGGCATAAAGGCCGAAGGCCTCGGTCATCCGCTCCGGGTTGCCTTGGCGCACCATCATCGTGCGGCTGGCCGATTGCATCGCCCCGCCGGCCGCGCCGATCAGCGCGCCGAGGATGTAGAAGGCGATGTCGGGCAGCGCCGAGTCGGGGGCGACGGGCATGCCGAAGACCCGATCACGCGAGACGAAGACGATGGCGATGGCCACGAGCGTCAGCACCGTGATGCAGAACGAGATCACCGGTTTCGGCCCAAAGCGCGCATCGGCCTTGCCGCCGAGCCATGCGAACAGCGCCCCGGTGATGATCGCCAGAATGCCAAAGACGCCGGTATCGACGACCGACCATTCCAGCACCCCGGCGGCATAGATCCCGCCGAAGGTGTAAATGCCGTTGAGCGCATCGCGGTAGAACATCGACGAGGCGAGATAGGCAAAGAGGCTGGTGTTTTCGGGCAGGCGGCGGATCGTCCGGCCGAGCTCGGCCAGGGCATGGCGGATGAGCTGCGGGTCGGGGCGGGCGGTTTTCGGATCGCGCACCCAGAGGAAGAAGGGGATCATGAAGACGATGTACCAGATGCCGGTGAGCGGTCCGACGAACCGCGTGCCCTCGCGCGCCGCCGGGTCAAGCCCGAGGATCGGCGGAATGCCGATCAGCGTCAGGCCCTTTTCGCCATCCTCGGCAAACAGCGCCAGCATCAGGATCAGCGCCAGCAGGCCGCCGACATAGCCCCAGGCCCAGCCGTTGCCCGAGATCCGGCCGATCTCTTCCTTCGGGCCGAGGTCGGGCAGCATCGAATTGGTGAAGATCGTGGCAAATTCCATCCCGATCAGCCCGATGGCGAAAAAGCCCATGACCCAGAAGACGTTGAAGTTGTCGGGGGCGGAATACCAGATGCCGAAGGAGCCGATCACGTAGAGCGCCGAAAAGCCCCAGATCCAGCGCAGCCGGTTGCCGCTGTTGTCGGCGATGGCGCCAAGGATCGGCGCGAGAATGGCGATCAGAACCCCCGCGGCGGCAATGCCGAAGCCCCAGACGGCCTGCGCTTCGCTGCCGTTTTCCATCACCGACTTCACGTAAGGGCCGAAGATGAAGGTCAGCAGCAACGTGTTGTAGGGCTGGCTCGCCCAGTCGAACCACCACCAGCCCCAGATGCGCTTTTTCAACGAGATCTCGCCCATGCGCCCCTCCTGCTTGCAAGATGCACGAAACAGGAAATGCCGGCACCAGGCAAGCTACATCTGCGGCGGCCAGGGGCGCAGGTTTTCGGCCTCGATCCAGGCGCGCACCCAATCGGGCAGGGGCGGCGAGTCGCCCCCATGGCCCAGGGCCTCGGCCACCCGGGCGGGGGCGACGATGCCCTCGGGGCCGGTCACCGCCATGCGCAGGAGGGCATGGGTCGTCGCCTCGCCGCGCTTCCACATGCTCTGCTCGACGTAGAAGAAGCGCCCGTCCCAGCCGATGGCGCGCGAGCGCATCTCGACCCGGTCGAACACCCGGATGCGCCGGCGATAGCGCACCGTCGCGCCCGCAACGGTCAGGCCCCAGCCGTTTTTCTTCAGCACGTCGATCAGGCCGACGCGGCGGGCCAGCGGGATGCGCCCGAGGTCGAAAAGGGTGAGGGTGCGCCCGTTGTTGAGCTCCAGCCAGATGTCGAGATCCCACGGCCAGCAGATGTGCCGGCTCACATGCACGCCCTCGAGCGGCAGGCTGCTGGCGCGGCTGTGCACCGCGAGTTCCTTGATCATGCGGACGATTGGATACATGGCTCACCTCCGGCGCCCCTCCTGCCGCTGCCGCCGGCGCCCGTCAACCGCAACCGGGCGTCAGCCTTGCACTTTTCGCCCGGCGGCCCTAGGTGAAGGCCGATCAACAACGAGGCTGCCGCATGTCACCGCTCATCGCCACCCTTCTGCAAGTCTTCGTGGCCATTCTCGGGATCGTCTGGTTCGTCGTCATTGCCCACGTGGTGGTGTCGTGGCTGGTGAATTTCCAGGTGCTGAACCTGCGCCAGCCGCTTGTCGCCCAGATCTGGTATCTGCTGAACCGGCTGGTCGAGCCGATCTACCGGCCGATCCGGCGCTACCTGCCCGATCTTGGCGGGATCGACCTCGCGCCGCTGGTGGTTCTGCTCATCCTGTTCTTCCTGCGCCAGCTCGCGGCGAACTATTACTACGCCTACCTCTAGGCGGGCCTTGCCCCGCGCCGGCGGGCATGGGAATGTGCCGCGCAAGAAACGAGCAGCCCCATGCAAGCCGCAACAGACCTGCTGAAATCCGTCTTCGGGTTCGATGCCTTCCGCCCGGGGCAGGCCGAGATCGTCGCTGCCGTCACCAAGGGTCAAGACACCCTTGCGATCATGCCGACTGGCGGCGGAAAATCGCTCTGCTTCCAGCTTCCGGCCCTGCTGCGCGACGGTCTGACGGTGGTCATCTCGCCGCTCATCGCCCTGATGCGCGATCAGGTGCGCAGCCTCGAAGCGATCGGGGTCGCGGCCGGAGCGCTCACCTCCGGCAACACCGAGGAAGAGACCGACGCGGTCTTCGCGGCCATCGCCGAGGGGCGGCTGAAGCTGCTTTACATGGCCCCTGAGCGGCTGGCTTCCGGTGGAACTCTCTCGCTCTTGCGGCGGGCGGGGGTCGGCCTCATCGCCGTTGACGAGGCCCATTGCGTCAGCCAGTGGGGGCACGATTTCCGGCCCGACTACCTGCGCATCGGCGATTTGCGCCGGGCCCTCGGCGTACCGCTGGCGGCCTTCACCGCCACCGCCGATGCCGAGACGCGGGCCGAAATCGTCGAAAAGCTGTTCGACGGCGCCGCGCCGCGCGTCTTCCTGCGGGGCTTCGACCGGCCCAACCTGCACCTCGCCTTCGCGGTGAAAGACAGCCCGCGCTCCCAGATCCTCGCCTTTGCCGCGGCGCGAAAGGGCCTCTTGGGCATCGTCTATGCCGCGACGCGGGCGCGGACCGAAACCCTCGCGCGGGCCTTGCAGGAGGCTGGCCACGAGGCGGTCGCCTACCACGCCGGCATGGAGGCCGAGGCGCGGCGGACGGTCGAGCGGCGCTTCCAGCAGGAGGACGGGCTTGTCGTGGTGGCGACGGTGGCCTTCGGAATGGGCATCGACAAGCCCGACATCCGCTGGGTGGCGCATGCCGATCTGCCGAAGTCGATCGAGGCCTATTACCAGGAGATCGGACGGGCGGGACGCGACGGGGCGCCGGCCGACACGCTGACGCTGTTCGGCCCCGACGACATCCGCCTGCGCCGGGCCCAGATCGACGAGGGCCTCGCCCCGCCCGAACGCCGCGCCGCCGATCATGCCCGGCTGAACGCCTTGCTCGGGCTGGCCGAGGCTCATGTCTGCCGGCGTCAAGCCCTGCTCGGCTATTTCGGCGAAGAGGCCGGCCCCTGCGGCAATTGCGACAATTGCCGCACCCCGCCGGAAACCTTCGATGGAACGGTGCCGGCGATGAAGGCGTTGTCGGCAGCGATCCGGACCGGCGAATCTTTCGGGGCGGGGCACCTGATCGACATTCTGACCGGCACCGAAACCGAAAAAACGCGTGCGCGCGGGCACCACAACCTGCCGACATGGGGCG
>RFKM01000103.1 GCA_003694465.1 Alphaproteobacteria bacterium | reverse complement strand
TGGGCCTGAAGCAGACCATGCGCAACCCGTGGGAAGTCTTTGCCGAGACCCATCCGGAAGGCACCGTGGTCGAGGGCGAGGTCAAGAACATCACCGAGTTCGGCCTGTTCATCGGCCTTGAGGGCGATATCGACGGCATGGTTCACCTCTCCGACCTGAGCTGGGATCAGCGCGGCGAGGAGGCGATCCAGAACTACCACAAGGGCGATATCGTCAAGGCGGTGGTCACCGAGGTCGATACCGAGAAGGAGCGCATCTCGCTCTCGATCAAGGCGCTGGGCGGCGATCCCTTCGCCGAGGCCATCGGCGGCGTGAAGCGTGGCCAGGTCATCACCGTGACCGTCACAGCGATCGAGGACGGCGGCATCGAGGTGGAATACGAGGGGATGAAATCCTTCATCCGCCGCTCCGACCTCAGCCGCGACCGTTCCGAGCAGCGCCCGGAGCGCTTCCAGGTCGGCGACAAGGTCGATGTGCGGGTGACCAACGTCGACTCGAAATCGCGCCGGCTCGGCCTTTCGATCAAGGCGCGCGAAATCGCCGAAGAGAAGGAAGCCGTCGAACAATACGGCTCGTCCGACTCGGGCGCCTCGCTGGGCGACATTCTGGGCGCCGCGCTCAAGCGCGACTGATCCGGAACTGCACTGCATCGAGCGGCCCCGGAGAAATCCGGGGCCGTTTCATTTGGCGAATCGCCGCAAATGCCGCGGCGCGGCACCGCCCGAGGCCGGTTGAAATTGTATAACCAGCGGGTTTCGCGGCAAAAATCTGGGCAGGTCACCGCCAAAATCGGCCCCTTCCGGCATCGTTAAGGTTCCCCAGCGCGGGGATTGCTTCTATAGTCTGGGCCTGCGGCGCGGTGCAGACCGGCGCCGATCCGCCACGGGAGGAAGACGCGATGATCCGCTCGGAGTTGATCCAGAAGATTGCCGATGAAAACCCGCATCTCACGCAGCGCGATGTCGAGCGCATCGTGACGACGATCTTCGAGGAAATCATCGAGGCGATGGCCCGGGGCGACCGGGTCGAATTGCGGGGGTTCGGCGCCTTCTCGGTCAAGAAGCGCGATGCGCGCATCGGGCGCAATCCGCGCACCGGCGAGGCGGTTCAGGTCGAGGAAAAGCACGTGCCGTTCTTCAAGACCGGCAAGCAGCTGCGCGACCGCCTGAACGGCAAGTAAGGGGCAGGAAATGCGATATCTGCGTTACGCCTTTCTCGGCGGGCTGGCGGTCGTGCTGATCACGGTGGCGCTGGCCAACCGCGATTCGGTGACGCTGAACCTTCTGCCGCAGGAGCTTTCGGGCTTTCTGGGCTTCTCCTGGCAGGTGCAGCTGCCGCTCTTCGTGGTGATTTTCCTCGGCATCATTGCCGGAATCGTCATCGGCTTCGTCTGGGAATGGATGCGCGAATACAAGTTTCGCGCCAAGGCCAAGCGGGCCGAGAAGGCGGCGGTGAAGCTCAGCGAAGAGGTGCAGAGCCTGCGCCGGAAGAACGCCGCCCCCGGCGACGATGTGCTTGCCCTGCTCGACGAGGCGCCTCGGGGCGCGCGATGAGCGCCATTCGCGTCAAGATCTGCGGCCTGTCGACGGCCGAGCAGCTGCGCTGGGCGGTCGAGGCCGGGGCGGCCTATGTCGGGCTGGTCTTCTTTCCGAAAAGCCCGCGCAACGTGAGCGCCGATGCCGCCGCGGCGCTGGCGCTCGAGGTGCCGCCCGGCGTGGCGAAGGTGGGCCTTCTGGTCGATCCCGACGACGCCCTGCTCGACGAGGTCCTCGCCACCGTTCCGCTCGACATGATCCAGCTCCACGGTCAGGAGTCGCCCGCCCGGGTGGCCGAAATCCGCGCCCGTGCCGGCCTGCCGGTGATGAAGGCGGTGGGCATCGCCGGGGCGGAAGATCTCGAGAAACTCGAGCTTTATGCACCGGTGGCCGACCAGCTGCTTGTCGATGCCAAGCCGCCGAAGGGCGCCGATCTGCCCGGGGGCACCGGCGTGCCCTTCGACTGGACCCTGCTTTCCGGGGTCCACATCCAGCGCCCGTGGATGCTGGCCGGCGGCCTCACCCCGAAGAACGTTGGCCTTGCCCTGCGGCTGACCGGCGCGCGGCAGGTCGACGTTTCGTCCGGCGTCGAGAGCGCCCCGGGCGTGAAGGACGAAGGGCTCATCCGCGAATTCATGGCCGCGGTCGCTGGCAGGGGTTGACCGGGGGCAGGGGCCGGCGCCGGTTCGGGCGGTTGCCGGCGGTGGCTGCCGCGCCGGCCTATTGCCCTGCGCCCTGCCTGCGATTAGGACAGGCAGAGGCAAAGGGAGCGCAGATCATGGCCGACGATCTTTTCAATTCCTTCATGAACGGACCGGACGAAAAGGGCCGCTTCGGCGACTATGGCGGGCGGTTCGTGTCGGAAACCCTGATGCCGCTCATTCTCGATCTCGAGGCCGAATACGAAAAGGCCAAGGACGATCCGAGCTTCTGGGCCGAGATGGACCACCTGTGGACGCATTACGTCGGCCGCCCCAGCCCGCTTTACTATGCCGAGCGGCTTACCGAGCACCTTGGCGGCGCGAAAATCTACCTCAAGCGCGACGAGCTCAACCACACCGGCGCGCACAAGATCAACAACGTGCTGGGCCAGATCATCCTTGCCCGGCGCATGGGCAAGACCCGGATCATCGCCGAAACCGGCGCCGGCCAGCACGGGGTGGCCACCGCCACGGTCTGCGCCAAGTTCGGGCTGAAATGCGTGGTCTACATGGGGGCCCATGACGTCGAGCGGCAGGCGCCCAACGTCTTCCGCATGAAGCTGCTCGGCGCCGAAGTGGTGCCGGTCACCTCCGGCCGGGGCACGCTGAAAGACGCCATGAACGACGCCCTGCGCGACTGGGTGACCAACGTGCGCGATACCTTCTACTGCATCGGCACGGTTGCCGGCCCGCACCCCTACCCGGCGATGGTGCGCGATTTCCAGTCGATCATCGGCAAGGAAGCGAAGCAGCAGATCCTCAAGGCCGAGGGCCGCCTGCCCGACACGATCATCGCCGCGATCGGGGGCGGGTCGAACGCCATGGGCCTGTTCTACCCCTTCCTTGACGACGAGGGCGTGCGGATCATCGGGGTCGAGGCCGGGGGCAAGGGGGTGAACGAGAAGTTCGAGCATTGCGCCTCGCTCACTGGCGGCCGGCCGGGGGTTTTGCACGGCAACCGCACCTACCTGCTTCAGGACGACGACGGGCAGATTCTCGAAGGCTATTCGATCTCGGCCGGGCTCGATTATCCCGGCATCGGCCCGGAACATTCGTGGCTGCACGACATCGGCCGGGCCGAATACGTGGCCATCACCGACCGCGAGGCCCTCGCCGCCTTCCAGCTTCTGTGCGAGACCGAGGGCATCATCCCGGCGCTGGAGCCGAGCCACGCGCTGGCCCACGTGATGAAGATCGCCCCCGACCTGCCGAAGGACCACATCATCGTGATGAACCTCTGCGGGCGCGGCGACAAGGACATCTTCACCGTCGCCAAGGCGCTGGGCACCGACATGTCGGGCCTCGTCGAGGGGCGCTCGTTCTCCGACTGATCCCTGGCCGTCCCGAGGGTGGAACCGCCCGCGCCCTCGGCGCGGGCGAGGGGGCCTGCGCGCGCCTGATCGCGGCAAGATGCGTGCATCAACTCAGGTTTATGGGCGTCAACCGATGGTCAAGACCCACCGGCCTAAACTGCCGGTGAATGGCCCGAGGCGCGAATCGACGGCAATGTCGCTCGTGTCAGGGCGACGTGCCCATGAGAACGACGAACGCAGGCGGAAGCCTCACCCGAAAATGCAGACGAAAGGTAAGACAATGGCTCTCAAGAAACTCCTCCTTGCCGGTGCGGCGACCGCGCTTTTCGCCACCCCCAGCCTTGCGGTGAACCAGAACACCCTCGATTCGATCCTCTCGAACCTCTCGGCGCAGGGCGTCACTGCGGTCAAGATCCAGAACTTCGCCGACACGGTGCGCATCGAGGCCTCGACGGGCAGCGGCGAGGTCGAGCTTGTCTTCAACAACGCGGGCCAGCTCCTGCGGCAGATCCGCAAGGCCGGCGCTTCGGTTCTTGGCGGCAACGGCGGGCTGAACGCCAATGGCGTGAATCTCAACCCGAACATGCTCAACAACCTCAACCCGAAGGTGCTCAATGGCCTCAACGGCGTGAGCGTCAGCATCGAGGTGGAGAACGAAAACGATGGCGGCAACCATGGTTCGCATGACCACGGGCACGCCAGCGGCATGGACGACGACCACGGCAACGGCGGTGGCCATGATGGTGGCCGTGATGATGACAACGGCGGCCATGGTGGCGGGCATGGCGGCGGGCACGATGATGATAATGGCGGCCACGACGGTGACGATGACGATTGACCCCCGCGCGGCGCTGCCCGCGCGAACGAAACAGGCCGCATGATCACGCGTTCTTGGTTTCTTGGTGACGTGATGCGCGCCGGCATGTCCCCCCGGAACGGGCGTTCCGCTCCGGACCGGCGCAGATGGCGGCCTTTGCCCGCGGACTTCGGTCCGCGGGCAACTTGTGGCCCGGGCCAATCACGACGGTTGCGCAACGGGCCGGGGATGGGGCAGCCTGTGCCCGTGACAGGATGGAAACGATGAAGAGAATATTTCTGGCCGCAGGCCTCAGCAGCGCGCTTCTTGCGGCCGCGCCGGCATCGGCGCAGAGCTTTCAGGACGTGCTCATTGCCGAGCTCGCCAGCCAGGGGTTTACCCATATCCAGGTCTCGCGGACCTTCCTCGGCCGGGTCCGGATCGTGGCGACGTCGCCGAACGGAACGCGGGAGATCATCTTCAATCCGCGCACCAGCGAGATTCTGCGCGATTATCTGAATGCCGCGCCCGGCAGCGTGAACATTCTGCCGGTGCCGCTTGCGGGCGGCGATTCGTCCGGGCCGGTGGCCTCTGGGCCGACCTCGCCCCGCTCCGATGACGGGCGCGATGACCGCGGCGGCAACAGCGGGCCGGGTGGCGGCGGTGGCGATCATGGCGGCAACGGCGGCCACGATGACAACAGCGGCCATGGCGGCAATGATGACCGGGGCGGGAACGACAGCCACGGCGGCAATGATGACCGGGGCGGGAACGACAGCCACGGCGGAAATGGCGGCCATGGCGGCAATGACGACCATGGCGACGACGGCAGGGACGATGACAAGAATGACGACAAGAACGATGACTGATCCGCCGGCCGGCGAGTTTGGCGCCGCCAACCGGGGCTGACAGGCAATCGGCGCAAGGGGACACGTGTTGCGCGACCGTTACATCATTTCTTTTGCCCTGTTCGTGCAGGTCGTCTGCGCGGCCTTCTTCCTGTCGGACATCTTTTCGTCCTACATCGGCTTTCGCACCACGCCGATTTCGTGGGAGTTCCGCGAAATCATCGAGATCGGCGCGGCGGTCGGCCTCGTGCTGGGCGTCGTGCTCGGGGCGGTGGCGCTTGCGCGCTCGGATCGCCGGCGCAAGGCCGCCGAGGCGCGTTTGCGGGCGGCATCGGCGGCCTTCATGGACATGGTCGAGGAGTCCTTTTCCCAATGGGGGCTGACCCCGGCCGAACGTGACGTGGCGCTCTTTGCCATCAAGGGGCTCTCGACGCAGGATATCGCGGCCCTGCGCAACACCTCCGAGGGCACCGTCAAGGCCCAGACCAACGCCATCTATCGCAAGGCGGGGGTGAGCGGGCGCAGCCAGCTTTTGAGCCTGTTCATCGAGAATCTCATGGACGACGACCTGTTCGATGCCGCGCGCGCGGGCGCGTCGGGCGCGAAGGCCGGCGCCGGAGAAGAGGGCGCGGCGTCCGTCAGCGGCGGGGGCGAAGGGCGCGCATCGCGTCCGTGACCTCGCGAAACACCGGGTGGTCGGCGAGATCTTCCAGCGCCACCGGGGCGCGCCGGCGCCAGTTCGGATAGGTGCGATCGGTGCCGGGCAGGTTGGTCTGCGCCTCGGGGCCGATCAGGTCGGCCAGGCGCACGGCGGCCATGAGCGCGGGCGTGCGGGCGAGGAACCGGCAGGCGGCCGGGAGCACCTGCGGCGGCAGGCTGTCGGCTGAACCGGCGGCATCGCCCGGGGCAAGCTCGCCCGCGTCGATCAGCGCGTTGACCAGCGCCACGCGCTCTTCTGCCCGCCGCCCGGTCTGTTCGCGCGCCGTGTCCGGGTCGATCAGCCCGTGGCGGGCGCGCAGGGCGATGTCGTCACCGCGCCACCACGCGGCGAGCGTCGGCAGATCATGCGTCGAAAGGCAGGCCAGCGCCATTTCCGGATAGGTCGCGGGGCGACGGAACAGCCCCCATTCCTGTTCGAAATAGAAGATGCGGTAGGAAAGCAGGTTGGCCGCCGCCATCGCCTCGCGAAAGCCCGGCGGAACCCAGCCAAGGTCTTCGCCGATCACCACCGCGCCGTGGCGCGCGGCCTCCTCGGCGACGGCCTTGACCATCTTGGCAAGCGGATAGGCCATGTGGGTGCCGTTCGCGGCGCTCTCCCCCTCGGGGATAAGGAACAGCTGCCGCAGCGCCATCACATGGTCGATCCGCAGCGCCCCGGCGTGGCGGAACTGGGCGGCGAGAAGCGCGCGCAGTGGCGCGTAATACTCCGCCGAGAGGGCGACGGGGTTGAAGGCGGCAAGGTTCCAGACCTGCCCGTCCTTCGAGAAGACATCGGGCGGCGCGCCGACCACCAGCCCTTCGAGATAGAGCCCGGGGGCGCTCCATGTGGCCGACCCGTCGGGCGCTTCGCCGACGGCGAGGTCAAGATAGAGACCGATGCGCATGCCGGCCTCCTGCGCCGCCGCGCGGGCGCTCGACAGCTGCCGGTGGGCGATCCACTGAAGCCAGAGGTGAAAGTGCAGCTCTTGGCTCCGGGCGGCGGCAAATGCGGCCACCGCCGGGCTGTCCGCACTGCGAAAGCTCTCGGGCCAGCCGCGCCAGCCGGCCCCATGGCCTTGGGCGGCAAGCTCCAGCGAAAGCGCCTCGAACAGCGCATGCCGGCGCAGTGCCTCGCCGTGCTCTTCCAGAAAGGCGGTGAAGTCGGCCTCGGGGAAGCGGGCGCCTTCGAAGGGGCGGCGGGCGTGGATGCCTTTCAACGCCGCCAGCTTCAGCCGCGCGACCTCTTGGTAATCGACGAGCTCGGCCGCGTTCAGCCGGGCCAGCGCCTCGGCGGGCGCTTCGGGCCGGGCGGGCAGATCGTCCATGGCGATGTAGAGCGGGTTCAGGAAGCGCCGGTTGGAGGGGTGAAAGGGGCTTGCCCGCTCCGGTTCGGCGAGAAACAGCGCGTGCAGCGGGTTCACCCCGAGGAAATCGGCGCCCGCCTCTCCGGCGATCGTGGCAAGGCGGGCAAGGTCGCCGAAATCGCCGATTCCCCAGGACCGCGCCGATCGCAATTCGTAGAGCTGGCAGAACAGCCCCCAGGCCGGCGCCCTGCGCAGGGTTTCGGGCATGGGAGCGCGGGCCTCGGGGTCGGCGTGGAAGTCGGGCAGGCCGGCGGCCTCGGGCGGGCGGTCTTCGCGGACCCCGAGGGCGGCGAGAAGCCGCTCTTTCGTGGCCCGGGGCACCTCGCGGCCGTCGTAATGCGT
>RFKM01000102.1 GCA_003694465.1 Alphaproteobacteria bacterium | reverse complement strand
TGTTGACGCCGGTATAGTTGAGCCGGGTCTGGTTGGTCTTGATCGCCTTCAGCATCAGCCCGAAGGGCGAGCGGAAGATCCGCAGCGAGATGTAGAACACCACGATGGCGATGATGGCGGTGAAGTAATAGCCGTTGTTGAAGGTGAACTGCCATCCGCCGATGTTGAGCTGGTGGCTCTGGTTCATCACCAGCCCGAAGAAGTGCGGGCTGTCGGGCTCGTTGGGGCCGAGCAGGATCTGGGCGTCGTTCCCGTAGACCTGAAGCCCGGTCTCGCCGTTGGTGATCGGGGTGAGCACCGAATAGGCGAGGTTGTAGGACATCTGCGCGAAGGCCAGCGTCAGGATCGAGAAGTAGATCCCCGACCGGCGCAGCGAGACATAGCCGATGAGCAGCGCGAACAGCCCCGAGGTGACGATCGCCAGCGGCAGGCCCCAGATCACGTTGTAATCGAGCAGCTTGTACATCCAGACCACGGTGTAGGAGCCGACCCCGAGGAAGGCGGCATGACCGAAGGAGAGATAGCCGGTCAGGCCGAACAGGATGTTGAAGCCGATGGCGAAGATGCCGAAGATCGCGAAGCGCTGCATCAGGTCCGGGTAGCCGGCGTTGAACTGCGCCATCGCCGAGCCTTCGGGGAAGGGTTGCAGGATGATCGGCGTGAACAGCGTCAGCAGGATCACGATGATCAGAAAGCGCGTGTCCTTCGGAGTGAGTCCAAGGAATTTCATGGGTTTATTCCTCCATCACGCCGGCACGGCCCATCAGGCCCCGCGGACGGGTGAGCAGAATGACGATGGCGACAAGGTAGATGATCACCTGGTCGATGCCGGGAAGAATGGCCTTGACCTCGTTCATCGAGGCAAAGCTCTGCAGGATGCCGAGCAGGAAGCCCGCGGCGACGGCGCCGGGCAGGCTGCCCATGCCGCCGACCACGACGACGACGAAGCTGAGCACGAGGAAGTCCATCCCCATGTGGTAGTTGGGGCTGAGGATCGGCCCGTACATCGCCCCGGCAATGCCGGCCACGGCGGCGGCGATGCCGAACATGATGGTGAAGCGCTTGTCGATGTTGATGCCGAGCAGGCCGACGGTTTCGCGGTCGGCCATGCCGGCGCGCACCACCATGCCGAAGGTGGTGAATTGCAGGAAGGCGAAGACACCACCGATCACCACCGCGGCGAAGAGGAAATAGACCAGCCGCCAGTAGGGATAGATGATCGCGTTCGGGTCAAAGCCGAGCAGCACGCCGAAATCGAACGAGCCGGTGAAGTCACTGGGCGCCGGGGTCTGGATCGGGTTGGCGCCGAAGAAGTATTTCACCAGCTCCTGCAGCACGATCGCCAGGCCGAAGGTGACGAGGATCTGGTCGGCATGGGCGCGCTTGTAGAAATGCTTGATGAGGCCGCGCTCGATGGCCCAGCCCAGCAGCAGCATGACCGGAATCGCGAACAGCACCGAAAGCGGCACGGCCCAGTCGATCATCCAGTCGCCCAGCCCCTTGCCGAACCAGTGTTCGAGGTAGGGCACCTTGACGGTCAGCGGGTTGCCGAGAAAGTCTTTCCGGGTCGGATCGACGGTTTCGAAGGAGAGGCTGAAGAGCTTCTGGACCGAAACCGCGACGAAGGCGCCGATCATGAACAGCGCCCCGTGGGCGAAGTTGACCACGCCGAGCGTGCCGAAGATCAGCGTCAGCCCGAGCGCGATCAGCGCATAGGCCGAGCCTTTGTCGAGCCCGTTGAGAATCTGGAGAATGATGGCGTCCATTGTCCCATCCTGGATATGTCGGGAAAGCCGGCCGCCGCGGCCGGTTCATGTGTGGGGCGGGGAAAGCCCCGCCCCACGCTGGTCAAGCCCGTCCGGCTCAGCCGTTGTTGCACTCGCCGAGGCTGGCCTCGGCGCCGCCGAACATCGGGTGATCCGGCGGATAGGTGACCTGCTCGACCGGCGTCACCTCGACGATTTCCAGCGTGTCGTACTGGGTGGTCGGGTTCTCCGCGCCCTTCATGACCAGCACGTCCTTGAAGCACTGGTGGTCTTCGGCACGGTAGAGCGTCTTGCCGTTGCCGAGGCCGTCGAACTCGAAGCCTTCCAGCGCTTCGGCCACCGCGCAGGGCGCGAACGACTTGGCACGGGCCACCGCGTCGGCATAGAGGATGGTCTGGGCATAGCAGGTCTGGGCCGAGTTCGACGGCGGACGGCCGTATTTCTCGCCGAACGACTTGACGAAGGCCTTGGTGCCCTCATCGGTCAGCTGCCAGTTCCAGTTCATCGAGCCGTAGACGCCCTTGATGTTCTCGCCGGCACCGGCGGCCATCAGCTCGGAGTAGAGCGGCACGACGATCTCGAAGTTCTTGCCGTTGACCTGCTTGTCGCGCAGGCCGAACTGCACCGCCTGGGTCAGCGAGTTGATCATGTCGCCGCCGTAGTGGTTGAGCACGAGCACGTCGGCGCCCGAGTTCAGAACCGGCGCGATGTAGGACGAGAAGTCGCCGGCGCCGACCGGGGTGCGCACCGTCTTGACGGTTTCCCAGCCGATCGCCTCGGTCGAGGCCTTGATCGATTCTTCCTGCGTCCAGCCCCAGGTGTAGTCGGCGGTCAGGTGATAGGCCCGGCGGTCGGTGCCGTAGGCCTTCTTCAGCACCGGGGCGAGCGCGGCGCCCGACATGTAGGCGTTGAAGAAGTGGCGGAAGCCGTTGGCCTTGCGGTCCTTGCCGGTGGTGTCGTTCGAGTGGGTCAGGCCCGCCATGAAGATGATCCCGGCTTCCTGGCAGAGGCCCTGAACGGCGATGGCCACGCCCGAGGACGAGCCGCCATTGATCATGATGGCGCCGTCCTTCTCGATCATCGACTTGGCGCTGGCGCGGGCGGCGTCCGACTTGGTCTGGGTGTCGCCGGTCACGAAGGTGACCTTCTTGCCCAGCAGGCCGGTGCCGTCGAGCGCCTTCGAGCTGAAGGTGTTGAGCGCGCCGCCGTCACCGATGCCGTTGATGTGCTCGACCGCCAGCTGCTGGGCGCGCAGCTCGTCGAGGCCTTCGTCGGCATAGGGGCCGGTCTGCGGCACGTTGAAGCCAAAGGTCACGGTGTCGCCGGTCGGCTCGTTGGTGATGGCATAGGCCGACGAGGTGAAGATCGTCGGCAGCGCGAGCCCGGCGCCGGTGGCGGCGCCGGTCTTCATCAGACCGCGACGGGTGATATTGGTCTTGGACATGTAATTCCTCCCGTTAGGTGGTGCGCGGCGCCTCCTCCGCGCCGCGTGCCCTTTTTACAGGGCACCGACATTATGTCGGAAGGAAAGAAAATTCGGCAACAAATGCTTTCCAAGCAACAATTATTTTGTAAAAAAATTGTCGTCCGATTACGATGGGCTGTAAACAAATTTTCTCGCGCCCGCAGAAAGCCCATGACTCGCAAGGAAATTGACCATGGCTGAAACCCGCCATCTCGGCGCCCGCATCCGCGAACGCCGCCTCGCCGCGGGGCTGCGCCAGACCGATCTGGCAAAAGCGGTGGGCATCTCGCCGGCCTATCTCAACCTCATCGAGCACGACCGGCGCAGAATCGGCGGCAAGCTGCTGGTCGATCTCGCCGCAAAGCTCGGGCTCGAGCCGGGCCAGCTCGCCGCCGGCGCCGACGAGGCCCAGGCCGGGGCGCTGCGCGATGCCGCCGGGCGGATGCCCGAGGCCGGGGCCGAGAGCGACCAGGCCGAGGCGCTGGCCGGGCGCTTTCCCGGCTGGGCGCGGCTGATCGGTGCGCAGGCCCAGCGCATCGAGGCGCTCGAACGGCTGGTCGAGACCCTTTCCGACCGGCTCGCCCACGACCCGCACCTTGCCGCCTCGATTCACGAGGTGGTCTCGGCGACGACGGCGATTCGCGCCGCCGCCTCGATCCTCGCCGAGCCGGACGTGCCCGCGGACTGGCGCGCGCGCTTCCTGCGCAGTCTCGGCGAGGAAAGCCGCCGCCTCGCCGAAAGCGCCGAGGGGCTGATCGCATGGCTCGATGCCGGGCGCGAAGACCTCGGCGAAACCGCGCTTTCGCCGGTCGACGAACTGGGCGCCTTCGTGGCGCGCAGCGGCTACCATTACCCCGAACTCGAGGCCCCGGCGGCGGGGGAGGGGCAGATCGCGGAGATCCTGTCGCGCGAGGCCGGGCGGATGGCGAGCGGGGCCGACGAGCTGGTGCGCGCCATGCTCGCCCGCTATCTCGACGACGCCCGGGCGATGCCGCGCCCGGCCTTCGAGGCGGCGCTGGAAATGGCCCGCGCCCGCCCCGGCGGCGACGACCCGGCCCGCCTTGCCGCCGGCTTCGGGGTCGGCATCGACGCGGTGCTGCGGCGCATGGCCAGCCTCGGCGGAGAGGCGGCGGGGCTCATCACCTGCGACGGCACCGGCGCGCTGCTCCTGCGCAAGCCGGTGGAGGGGTTCCCGATCCCGCGGTTCGGGGCGGCCTGCGGGCTCTGGCCGCTGTTTCAGGCGCTGGCGCGCCCGGCCCAGCCGGTGGAAGCGGTGCTGGAGATGCCGGGGGCGCTCGGCCCGCGCTTCCGGGCCCGGGCGATCGCCCTGCCGCGCGGGGCGGGCGGCTTCGGCGGCCCGCTGCTGCTGGAGGCGACGATGCTCGTCGAACCACTGCCCGGCGCCGAGGCCCCGGCGGCGGGGGTGGTGGCGGCCGGGGGCGCCTGCCGGGTCTGCCCGCGCCTCGGCTGCCCGGCCCGGCGCGAGCCCTCGATCCTGCGGGCCGAGGCGCCGGGCTGAGGCGGCCGGCCGCCGCGCCCGGGCGGTGTCGGCGCGCGCGCGGGGATGCAGCGGTGTTTACAGGGCGGCCGGCTTTTCGGATAGTCGGGCAGAAAGAGCGCGGGGGAGGCGCCGGATGGGCAAGCGGATTGTGGTGATCGAGGACGAGCCGAACATCGTGGAGGCGATCGCCTTCCTGCTGTCGCGCGAGGGCTGGGAGGTGCGCACCTGCGGAAATGGCGAGACGGCCCTCGACACCGTGCGCGACCTGCGCCCCGACGCGGTCCTGCTCGACGTGATGCTGCCGGGGCGGTCGGGCTACGAGATTCTCAAGGAGATGCGCGCCGACCCCGACCTTGCGGCGCTGCCGGTGTTGATGCTCACGGCCCGGGGCCAGAAGAAAGACCGCGACCTGGCCGATTCGCTCGGGGTCACCCGGTTCATGACCAAGCCCTTTGCCAATGCCGATCTCGTTGCCGCGCTGGCCGAGATCACCACCTGACCATGGACAAGCCGCGCGAGCCGATGTTCCTCGAACGCGAGAGCTACCGCCGGCGGCGGCTGGTCGACGCGATGCGCCTGCTTCCGGTGGTGGGGATGATCTTCTTCCTGATCCCGCTTCTGGGCGCCTCGGGCACCGCGCCGCGCCCGACGGCGCAGGGGGCGATTTACGTTTTCTCCGTCTGGCTCGGGCTGATCGTTGCGGCGGCGCTCTTCGCCCGGCTGCTGGCGGGCGGCGGCGGGCGGGGCGGTGCCACGG
>RFKM01000101.1 GCA_003694465.1 Alphaproteobacteria bacterium | reverse complement strand
GCGCCCTTGGCCATGGCCTGGGTGAGCTGGGCCGGGTCGATATCGCCATCGAGCGGATCCCACAGCCCGCCGCGCAGGTCATGGATTTCGAGGAAGGGGTGATGCTCCCGAAGCTCTTCGGGCGTGCACATCTCCATGCCAAGGCCCTGCGCGCGGGCCATCGAGGCGACATGCTCGAATTCCTGCATCCGCTCGCGGGTATGGGCAAGACGCACCGAGCCGGTGACGTGGTAATTCATCGGATAGCCGACTTTCTCGCCCAGTTCGCGATACATCGCCGCCCCGTAGCGCTGCATGTTGAGCACCGCCCAGGAGCCGGCAAAGTTCGGCACGTTGCCGGCGGCGTGCCAGGTCGAGCCGGCGGTGAGTTCGTTCTTTTCGAGCAGGACGCAATCCGTCCAGCCCTCCATGGCGAGGTGATAGAGCGTCGAAACGCCGACGACGCCACCACCGATGATGACAACGCGTGCGGTCGTGGGAAAATCTGACATGCGGGCCTCTCAGTAGACGGGTGGAGAAATCACCCAGACGGCGACCGCCGGGTGTTCATAGGGGTTCGACCAGCGGTAGGACTGGTTGCGGATGCGGAACGAATCGCCTTCCGAAACGGTGAACGGCCGGCCATCGATCCAGATGTCGAGCCGCCCCGAGACCATGTAGGCGAGTTCCTGGGTTTCCCGCCGGGTGTCTTCCTCGCGGCAGGCGCCGGGCTGAAACGTCGAGTGGATCACTTCGAAACTGTCGGTCAGGTCGGGCGAAAGCAGGGTCTCGACGAGGCCCGACTCGTAGACGCCGACGGTGCGCCGGTGCCCCGCGCGCACGATCAGGCCGCGCTCGTTTTCCGGGGCATCGTGATTGCCGAAAAACAGCGAGAGCGGCACGCCGAGCACTTCGGCCATGCGCCGCAGGTCACGAATGCGGGGGGTGGAGATGTTGCGCTCGACCTGGCTGAGCCAGCCGACCGAACAGCCCAGCGCGCTGGCCATGTCTTCCAGCGTCATGCCCCGCGACTTGCGGAGCGAGCGCAGATCGGCGCCGAGGGTATTGGTGTTCATCTCGCCTCGCATGAAATTCGAGGCAAGATTTCACTCCATAAATGAAATTGTCAAAGATTTTTTCACGCAATGTTGCCGGACGCCGCGCCGGCCAGCACCCGCATCGTCTCTGAAGCGATGTGCCACTCCTCGCGCGCCGGCACCACCAGAACCGGCACCTCGCCCATGAACGAAAGCATCCCGGCGATGCGCTCGCGCACCGGCGCGGCGTTCTCGCCAATCCCGCCGGTAAAGGCGATGGCGTCGTGCCCGCCCATCGCGGCGATCATCGAGCCAGCGTGCCGCGCCGCCCAGTAGCAGAAATGGTCGACGGCGAACCGCGCCCGATCGTCGTCGCGCGCGAGCAGCGCCGCCATGTCGTTGGTCCCGGCAAGGGCCAGAAGCCCGCTTTGCCGGTTCAGCAGGTCTTCGGCGGCATCGGCCCCCAGCTCGCGCGCAAGGGCCAGAACGACCGCCGGATCGATGCTGCCCGACCGCGTGCCCATCGTCAGTCCGTCGAGCGGCGAATAGCCCATGGTGGTGGCAACGCTCTTGCCCTCCCGTATCGCGCAAAGGCTGGCGCCGTTGCCGAGATGCAAGGCCAGAAGACGGCGCGGAAGGTCGGGCTGCAGTTGCGCCACGAGCGATTCGTAGCTGATGCCGTGAAAGCCGTAGCGCCTGAAGCCGCGGGCATCATAGCCGTCGGGAATCGCATAGCGCCGCGCCACCTCCGGGTTGGTGGCGTGAAAGGCGGTGTCGAAAACCGCCACCTGCCGAAGCCCCGGCGCCGCCGCGCGCAGGGCCCGGATCCCTTTCAGCGCGTGGGGATTGTGCAGGGGCGCGAGCGGGCTGACCGCCTCGATCTCGGCCTCGATCTCTGGCGTAACCAGCTCGGAATGGGTGAGCCGCGCCCCGCCATGCACGACCCGGTGCCCGGCACCCGACAGAGAGTCGGCCGCGATCCCCCGCTCGGCCAGCGCCGAAAGGATCGCGCCGATGGCCGCCTCGTGATCGGGCAGGGCGGCGGCGCGCGCCGCCCCGTCGAGGCTCAGCCGGGCGCGTTCCTCGCCAATCCCGGCCGCCTCGCCGCGCAGGCGCTCGCGGCCGCCCGGCCCGAAAAGCGCGAACTTGATCGACGACGAGCCCGCATTGATGACGAGAACGTCGCCCATCGGCCCTAGGCGCGCATGTCGGCCGGATCGATCCCGGCGACGGAGACCGGCTTCTTCATCGCATCGCGCCGGAAGGGCTCGCCCAGCTCCTGGTTGATCATCGCCTCGATCAGCGTCGTGGTGCCGGCCATCTGGTCCTTGATCGCCTGATCGAGCGCCGCGGTCAGCTCGTCCATCGTGTAGGCGACCACACCCTTGAGGCCGCAGGCCTGGGCGACCCCCGCATAGGAGACCTGCTCGTTGAGCTCGGTGCCGACGAAATTGTCGTCATACCACAGGGTCGAATTGCGCTTCTCGGCGCCCCATTGGTAGTTGCGGAAGACGACCTGGGTGATCGGCGGCCATTCCGAGCGCCCGATCGCGGTGAGTTCCGTCACCGCGATGCCGAAGGCGCCATCGCCCGAGAAGCCCACCACCGGCACGTCTGGGCAGGCGATCTTGGCACCGATGATCGACGGCAGGCCATAGCCGCAGGGGCCGAACATGCCCGGCGCGAGATATTTCCGCCCGGCCTCGAAACTCGGGTAGGCATTGCCGATGGCGCAGTTGTTGCCGATGTCCGAGGAAATGATCGCCTCTTTCGGAAGCGCCGCCTGAATGGCCCGCCAGGCCATGCGCGGGCTCATCCAGTCGGGCTTGGCGGCGCGGGCACGCTCGTTCCAGGTGGTGCCCGGGTCGTCTTCCTCGTGGTCCATCGAGGCCAGCTGCTGCGCCCAGCGCGACTTGGTCTCGGCAATGCGCGCCCTGCGCTCCTCGCGGCCAGCATCTCCGGCATGGTCGGCCAGCAGGCCGAGGATGCCCTTGGCCACCTTTGCCGCATCGCCGACGATGCCGATGGTCACCGGCTTGGTCAGCCCGATGCGGTCGGGGTTGATATCGACCTGGATGATCTTGGCCTCGGTCGGCCAGTAATCGATGCCGTAGCCGGGCAGGGTGGAGAACGGGTTGAGGCGGGTGCCCAGCGCCAGAACCACATCGGCATCGCGGATCAGCTCCATCGCCGCCTTTGAGCCGTTGTAGCCCAGCGGGCCGGCAAAGAGCGGATGCGAGCCGGGGAAGGCATCGTTGTGCTGGTAGCCGACGCAGACCGGGGCATCGAGCCGCTCGGCGAGGGCGCGCGAGGCCTCGATGCCGCCATGGGCAAGCACCACGCCGGCCCCGTTCAGGATCACCGGATTCTTCGCATTGCTCAGCAGCTCCGCCGCCTCGGCCACCGCCTTGCGCCCGCCGGAGGGGCGCTCGAACTCGACGATGGCGGGCAGGTCGATGTCGATCACCTGGGTCCAGAAATCGCGCGGGACGTTGATCTGCGCCGGCGCCGAGGCGCGCTTGGCCTTCAGGATCACCCGGTTGAGCACCTCGGCCATGCGGGAGGGGTCGCGCACCTCTTCCTGGTAGGCGACCATGTCTTCGAACAGTTTCATCTGCTCGACTTCCTGGAACCCGCCCTGCCCCATGGTCTTGTTGGCCGCCTGCGGCGTGACCAGCAGAAGCGGCGTGTGGTTCCAGTAGGCCGTTTTCACGGCAGTAACGAAATTGGTGATTCCCGGGCCGTTCTGGGCGATCATCATCGACATCTTGCCCGAGGCGCGGGTGTAGCCATCGGCCATCATCCCGCCCGAGCCCTCATGGGCGCAGTCCCAGAACTTGATGCCCGCCTTCGGGAACAGGTCGGAGATCGGCATGAAGGCCGAACCGATGATGCCAAAGGCGTGCTGGATGCCGTGCATCTGGAGCACTTTGACGAAGGCCTCCTCGGTGGTCATTTTCATGTCTGTCTCTCCCGTTTCCCGTTGCGCCGGCGCTCGCCGGCAATTTTCCTTTCGTGTTCTAGCCACGAAACCGATTGAACCGATAGGGCCAGTTTCTATGCCGCCGTATGTCCAGATCGACGGAGCGCCGCCGCGATCCGGTCAATCCCCTCTTCGATGCGCGCGCTGTCGATGGAGGAATAGCTGACACGGAAGAAGCGCCGCCCCTCTCCGGCCTCGGCAAAGAAGGCGGCGCCGGGCTCGATCACCACCCCGTCATCGAGCAGGTCGCGGGCCAGCGCGGCAGTGTCGAGGCCTTCCGGCGCCTGCAGCCAGAAGCTCGACCCGCCGCGCCCCTTCGCCCGCTCCGGCAACAAGCCGTGGCGCGCCAGCGCCGCTTCCATGATCGCGCGACGCTCTCGGAAAACCCGCGCCATGCGGTTGACCTGACTGTCGTAGAACCCCTGCGCGAGGAAATACGCCGCGGTGCGCTGGACATGCCCGGGCGGGTGGCGCAACGTCATCGCCCGCAGGGCCCGGGCCTCGCGGATGAAAGCCTCGTCGGCGACGAGGTAGCCGAGCCGGAGCCCCGGAAACAGCGACTTCGAGAACGAGCCGACATGCACCACGACGCCGCTGTCGTCGATCGCCTTGAGCGAGGGCATCGGCGGGCGGGCATCGGGAATCTCGAATTCGTAGTCGTCTTCCACGAGAATGAAGCCGCGCCGGGCCGCAAGGTCGATCAGTCGTTTTCGGCGGTCGAGCGGCATGGTCACGTTGGTCGGGCACTGATGGCTCGCCGTGGTGAAAACCACATCGACCCGCTCGGGCAGGCGGTCCGGGTCGAGTCCGTTTTCGTCGACATCGAGCGCCACAGTCGTGCAGCGCGTGTATTCGAGAATCTTGCGCTGCTCCGGGTAGCAGGGGTTTTCGTGCACCGCGACGCGGCGCTGGGTGAGAAGAATCTCGGCGGCCATCCAGAGCGCGTTCTGCGCGCCCATGGTCACGAGGATCTGCTCCGGGCGCGCCCGGATGCCGCGCCGGGGCAGGATGTGGCGCAGGATGACCTCGACCAGCTCCGGGTCGTCGCGGTCATACTGGTCGAGCGCCATGGCGCCAAAATCCTGCGGAGACAGCGCGCGCAGGGCGCACAGGCGCCAGTTGCGGTGGTCGAAAAGCCGCGGATCGGTCTGCCCGTAGATGAAGGGGAACGGATAGTTGCGCCAGTCCGGCGGCCGGGTCACGGTTTCCTGCCCGCCCGAAAAGCGGCTGCCGATGGCGCGCGCCCAGTCCGGCCCCGGCCGCGGGGCGGCCCGCTCGAGCCGGAATTGAGGATGCCGGGGGGCGCTTTCCGAGACGAAATAGCCCGACCGCCCCCGCGAGACGAGGTAGTCCGAGGCAACGAGCTCGGTATAGGCGAGGGTGACGGTAATGCGGCTCACCCCGAGGTGATCGGCCATCTTCCGGCTCGAGGGCAGACGCGCCCCGGCCGGAAACCGGTTCGACAGGATCCCTTCCATGACCATGGACCGAATCCGCTGCTGGAGCGTGCCTTCGCCGCCCGGGGCGAGGAAGAAGGTTTCCACCGGGATCGTCATCCCCCGGCCGGCGCTGGGCACACGGGGGGCGTGAAATGCCCGCCCGTGCCGCGCCGCGCGGATCAGCCGAACACCTCCGTCAGCGCCTTGTCGACGGCGCCGGTGATCTGGTCGATGTCGTCGGCCGTGGCGATCAGCGCCGGGGCGAAACAGAGCGTGTTGTTGAAGCCCGGCACCGAACGGTTGGTGACGCCGATGATCACCCCCTGCCGGTTGCAGCTGGCCACCACCGCCTGGGCGAGCTTCTCGTCGACCGGCTCCTTGCTGGTGCGATCCGCCACAAGCTCGGCCCCGCAGAACAGACCCTTGCCGCGCACGTCGCCGATCACCGCGTGCTTTTCCATCAGGGCGTGCAGGTTGTTCATCATCCGCTCGCCCATCTTCGTGCAGTTCTCGAGTAAGTTCTCGTCTTCGATGATCCGCATGTTCTCGAGCGCCGCGGCCGGGCCCGAAGTGCAGCCGCCGAAAGTCGAGATATCGCGGAAATAGCTCATCGGATC
>RFKM01000100.1 GCA_003694465.1 Alphaproteobacteria bacterium | reverse complement strand
TGGAGCGGGCAGCGGGAATCGAACCCGCACCAAGAGCTTGGAAGGCTCGTGTGATACCATTTCACCATGCCCGCCCGTTGGCCCGTGCCTAAGACAGCTTGCTTTTCCCGTCAAGGCGGTTGTCGTCAGCCTGCTGGTCGCAACTCGTGTGTCGGCGTCTGGGACGGGGTCAGAAATCGACCTCGACCCCGGGCAGCCGCAATGCCTTGACGAGGTCGCGCAATTCCTGCCGTGCCGCGACGTTCGAGAGGTTCATCTGCCCGACAACGCCGATGTCCCTGAGATCGAGCAGGGTCAGCCCCCTTGGGAACAGCTCACGGAAGATCACCCGCTCGTGAAAGCCCGGTGCGGTCCGAAAGCCGATGCGCCGGGCCAGTTCGTCGAGCGCCCGGCCCATCTTCTCCTTGTTGATCATCGCCTGCGCGCCAAGGCGGTTGCGCAGCACCACCCAGTCGATCGGTGCCAGCCCGGCCCGGGCGCGCAGCTGGCGGGCGTTCCAGACCATTTCGGAATAGACCGAGGGCCCGACGATCTTGCCGCTTTCGCCATCGACATGGGCGAGCAGGTCGAAATCGACGAAACTGTCATTGAGCGGCGTAACCAGGGTATCGGCCAGCGAATGGGCGACCTGGCTGAGGCGGGTATGGCTGCCGGGGCAATCGATGACTATGAAATCGGTTTCGGCCTCAAGCCCGGCCACCGCCTGACTGAGGCGGTGATCGAAGGGGTTCTCGCCCGGGGTGAGCGCGGCCTTGTCGACCTCTGGCAGCGGGCGAAACAGCGGCGTCGGCAGTTCCTTGCCCTGGCGCTCCATGGTGGCGCGCCGGTTGGCCAGATAGCGCCCGAGGCTTTGCTGGCGCAGGTCGAGGTCGAGCGCGCCGACCCGGTGGCCCATCCGTGCCAGCGCCGTGGCCACGTGCATGGCGACGGTCGATTTGCCGGCGCCGCCCTTTTCGTTTCCGATGACGATGATATGCGCCAAGGCCCAGCCCCTGTTCTGCGGTGATCGGTAACGGTCCGCGCGTTTTGGCCGAGCATACCGGCCCTGTCCAGAGGAGAAAAGCCGCCGCGCGCCGAAGGCGCCCGCTCAGGCCTCGACCGGCGTTCCGAAAAGGGTGATCGCAACGCCCAGCAGCGCGAGGGCGGCGAACCAAACTGCGAGCGCCGGGCGCCCCCGTCCCGCCGCGCGCCACGCCGCCAGGGCAGATTGAGCGGCATAATAGGCGGCAAAGGCGCGCGAGGCATGGGCGATGATCTCGAAGACATCCGCCGTCCAGGTCAGGGCAAGACCGATCGCCACGGTGACGGCGTAGGCCTGCCGGGGCGCAATGCGCCGGCCGCTCGTCTCCGAGATCAGCCCGCCGGAGCCCGACGTGTCGGCGACCGCCGCCGAGAACTGCGCCGCCAGCGCCGCGGCGACGAGGAAGGCCGGCATCACTGGCGAGACAAGGGCCATCATGTCGATGATCGCGGTTTCGGTGAGCGGCACCTCGCCGGGGCCGAAACTGTAGGCCAGCAACAGGATATAGACCAGGTAGATGAGCGTCGCGACGCCCTGTGCAAGGCGCATCGAGGCGATGCGCACCCCCGGTGCGTAGCTCTGCGACAGGTAGCGCGAAGTTTCGAACCCCTGCACCGTGATGATCAGGCCAAAGCCCAGCGTCAGCGCCTCAAGGCCCGTGACCTGTGGCGGCGAGAAATCGAGCCCGCCGCTGCGCGCAACGCCCCAGGTGAATCCCGCCAGCCCCACCAGCAGTCCCGAGATGATCGCCAGTTTGACGGCCACCGAGGCATATTCCATCGTCTCGAGCGCCCGGAATCCATGGCGCCAGCCTACCACCAGAAGCAGGGCATAGATCGCGGTGGTGACGAGTCGTCCGGCCAGCGGCGTATCCCACGGGGTGAGCGAAACCGCGAAGGCACCGAACAGGTTGAGGTAATAGGCTACCGAAATCATGTAGGCAAAGCCGAGCAGCAGCGCGGCAAAGGCCTCGGCGCGGGGCTGCTCGCCCGGGTCGAGGGTCTCGCCGATGTAGGCGATGTTGAAGCGGATCGCCCCGCCGAAGCTCCAGGCCACTGCGCAGAGCGCCAGCATCGCCGCCGGCGCCCAGGCCCCGTAGGCATGATCGAGGATCGGGCCGAGCACGAGGAAGCCCGAACCGATGATCGAGGCCAGCGGCGTGACCATCGCCCGCCAGACCGGGGCGTGGCGCAGGCGCGGCAGGAACAGGACCGCGCCACTGGCAAGAATGGCAATGACGATGAGAGCGTCGCGTATCATGGTCGCACCCTGCCCGCCCCGCCCCGGGGGCTCGAACGAAAACGCCGCCCGGTTTGGGCGGCGTGATCGCTTCGTTTCCCGGTCGGGTCAGAACCCAAGGCCGGCGTATTTGCTCTTGAACTTCGACACGCGCCCGCCGGTGTCCATCAGGCGGGTGCCGCCACCCGTCCAGGCCGGGTGCACCGAGGGGTCGACATCGAGGGTGAGCGTGCCGCCCTCCTGGCCCCAGGTCGATTT
>RFKM01000099.1 GCA_003694465.1 Alphaproteobacteria bacterium | reverse complement strand
TACCGGCGTCGTGCGCAACCCGGTTGGCACCCATCCCGGCATCCGCATCTGGGGCACCCTCGAGGCGCGGGTTCAGGGGGTCGAACTGGTCGTCCTCGGCGGGCTCAACGAAGGCACGTGGCCTGAAGCGCCGGCGCCGGACCCGTGGATGAACCGCGCCATGCGCAAGGCCGCCGGGTTGCTCCTGCCCGAGCGGCGCATCGGCCTCGCCGCCCATGACTTCCAGCAGGCGATCGGGGCCGCGCGCGTCGTGCTCACGCGCGCGGTGCGCGATGACGAAGCGCCGACCCTGCCCGCGCGCTGGCTCAACCGTTTGACCAACCTTCTGGAAGGCATGTCGGATGAGGGCAGGTCGGCGCTTCGTGCCGCGCGCGCGCGTGGCGCCGGCTGGCTCGATCTGGCCGAACGCCTCGATGCGGTGCCCGAGGCCGAACGGCTTGCGCCGGCACCCCGGCCTTCGCCCTGCCCGCCTCTCGACGCGCGGCCGAAACGGCTGTCGGTAACGGCCATGACACGGCTGGTCCGCGACCCCTATGCGATCTATGCCCGCCATGTGCTGGAGCTGTCACCACTTGCGCCCCTGCACCAGACACCGGACGCGCCGCTGCGGGGTTCGAGCATGCATGCCATCATGGAGCGCTTCGTGCGGGAAGCCCCGGCGGGCGAAACCCTCGCGGCGGCCCGGGTTCGGCTTCTCGAAACAGCCCGCGAAGTGTTCGAGGCCGAGGCCCCCTGGCCCGCAGCCCGCATCCTGTGGATGGCGAAGCTGGCGCGCATTGCCGAGCCTTTCCTGCGCGACGAGGTCGAACGGCAAAGCCGCGCTCATCCGTTCAAACAGGAGGTGAAGGGGACGCTGACCTTCCCGGAGGTCGATTTCACCCTTTCGGCGAAAGCTGACCGGATCGACCGCGACGAAAGCGGCGCGCTTTACATCTACGATTACAAGACCGGGCAGATACCCGGGAAGAACGAGCGAAAGCTGATCGACAGGCAGTTGCCGCTCGAGGCCCTGATGGCCCGCGCCGGGGCCTTCGAGGGCATCCCGCCCTCCGTGGTGGTTGAAACCGCCTATATCGGCATCGGTGCAAAACCGGTTTTCGAGCGCAGCCCGGTCACAGAGGAAGACATCGACGAGACCCGACGAGACCTGCTCGAACTGATCGGCAAGTACCGTATCCGCAGCCGGGGATATACGTCGCGCCGGCTTGTGCGGAATGTCCGCTGGGAAGGCGATTACGACCACCTCGCACGATTCGGCGAATGGGATCACGCAACGCCGCCAACACCGGTGGAGGTCGGCCCATGATCCCGCCCGAGGCCACGCTCAACCAGATCGACGCCGCCGACCCGAGCCGGAGCACCTGGGTTTCGGCCAATGCCGGCTCGGGCAAGACTCGCGTTCTGACCGATCGGGTCGCGCTGCTCCTGCTCAAGGGCGCCGCGCCCCAGAACATCCTGTGCCTGACCTATACCAAGGCCGCGGCGAGCGAGATGCAGCGGCGGCTGTTCCAGACGCTCGGCACGTGGTCGATGCTGCCGGATGACGATCTGCGCGCCGCGCTGGCCGGGCTCGGCGTGCAACAGATTGACGATCTGGCCCGTGCGCGGCGCCTCTTTGCCGCGGCCATTGAGACGCCGGGCGGGCTGAAGATCCAGACGATCCACTCCTTCTGTGCCTCGATCCTGCGCCGCTTTCCGCTCGAGGCCGGCATTTCTCCGGATTTCGAGGAGATCGACGACCGCTCCGCGCGGTTGCTGCGCGACGAGGTTCTCGACGCGATGGCCAACGGCGCCGGTCGCGCCGAACTCGAGGCCTTGGCCGAGATCTTCACCGGCCACGAGATTGACGATCTCGCCAGGGAAATCCTCGGCCACCGCGCCGCCTTCGAGCAGCCCGTCTCCGAAGGCGAGGTCTGGCGCTGGTTCGACCTGCCCGCCGGGTTTGCCGACTCTGACGTGGTTTCGACCTGTTTCACCGGCGACGAAGCGCGGCTGTTTTCCCATGTTATCCCGGTTTTTCGGGGCGAATCGAGCACGATGCAGAAACTGGCGGCGGTTCTCGACGCCATCGACCTGACAGCGCCGGGCAAGAAAGACCTCGAAACGCTTTACGAGGCACTGCTTCTTGGGAGTGCGGGCGCAAAGAGGCCCGAGCCGAAATTCAGCAGGATCCCGACGACCAAGGCCAAGGCGGCGCTTGGCCCCTGGCTCGAGCCTTTCGAGGCGTTCATGCAACGCGTTGCCGATTCGCGCGAGCGCGAACTGCGGCTCGAGGCGGCGCGGCGCACCCTGACGCTGCACCGCTTTGCCCACACCTTTGTGACGCAGTACGAATCGGCCAAGCGGGCGCGGGGCTGGCTCGACTTCGAAGACCTGATCTCCCTCGCCGGCCGGCTTCTGGAAGATCCGGCGCTTGCATCCTGGGTGCTTTTTCGCCTCGATGGCGGGATCGACCATATCCTTGTCGACGAGGCACAGGACACCAGCCCGGCGCAGTGGCGCGTCATCGACAGCCTCGCGCGCGAATTTGCGGTTGGCGAAAGCGCGCGTTCGCTCGAGCGGACGCTGTTCGTCGTCGGCGACATCAAGCAGTCGATCTATTCGTTCCAGGGCGCCAATCCCGACGGTTTCTGGCAGATGTTCGAAAAGCTCGGCCGCTCCTTCAGGCAGGTGGGCCATGCCCTGCGCGAGGCGCGGCTGAGCTATTCCTTCCGTTCGTCGCGCACCATCCTCGACGTGGTCGATCATACGCTGGAAGGCCTTCCCGGCGTCGGGCAGGACGTCAAGCACATTGCCGCCAACAACGACTTCCCGGGGCGGGTCGACCTCTGGCCCCCGGTCGCGCAGGATGAAGGGGCGCCCGAGCCGAACTGGTCAGACCCGGTCGATGTGCCCTCTCCCCGCGATGCCGGTGCCGTCCTCGCCGACAGGATCGCCGAAACCATCAAGAGCATGCTCGACAACGCCACCCTCCCGAACAGAAAGGGCGGCGGCCGGCGCCGGGTGAGAGCCGGCGACATCCTCATACTGGTGCGAAAACGCTCGCGGCTGTTCTACCACGTCATCCGCGCCTGCAAGGCGCTGGGCCTGCCGATTGCGGGCGCCGACAAGCTGCGGGTCGAGGCGGAGCTTGCCGTGAAGGATCTGACGGCCACGCTCGCCTTTCTTGCAACACCGGAAGACGATCTTTCGCTTGCCGCCGCGCTGCGCTCGCCGCTCTTCAACCTGTCCGAGCAGGACATCTTCTCGCTCGCGCACGGGCGCGGCCGGCGTTACCTCTGGCAGGTGCTGCGCGAGCGGCGCGACGCGTTCCCGCAGGTTGTCGAAATTCTCGATGACATGCGCTCGGTTGCCGATTTCCTGCGCCCTTACGACATTCTCGAGCGGCTGCTGTCACGCCATGGGGGGCGGCGGCGCCTGAAAGCCCGGCTCGGCCCGGAATGCGAAGACGGGATCGACGCCCTGCTCGCCCAGGCGCTCGCCTACGAACGCACCGAGGTGCCGAGCCTCACGGGCTTTCTGACGTGGTTCGGCGCCGAGAAGATCGAGATCAAGCGCCAGCTCGACAATGCCGGAGATCTCGTACGGGTGATGACCGTTCACGGCGCCAAGGGGCTGGAAGCGCCCATCGTCTTCCTGCCCGATACGGCGGTTTCCGACTACCGCAATACGTCGAACCTCGTCTCGATCGACGGCGGCGTGGCCTTCTCCGGCGGCGGCGGGCCGGCCCCCGGCAATGTGTCCGCAGCCATCGAGCGCGAGAAGGAAAAATCGGCGCGCGAGGAACATCGCCTGCTCTATGTCGCGATGACCCGTGCCGAAAGCTGGCTGATCGTCGCCTGTGCCGGGAAATGCGGCGAGGAGGGCGATCAAGGCTGCTGGTACCGGCTCGTCGAAGCGGGAATGCGGCGCGCCGATGTGGTGGATTGCGAC
>RFKM01000098.1 GCA_003694465.1 Alphaproteobacteria bacterium | reverse complement strand
GGGAAAGGGATTTTCAGGATGACTCATTCAAAGGCAGGCATTGCGGCCGTTGTGGCCGGGGGCCTTCTGGCGGGGCTCGTGGCGCCGCCGGCGGGGGCTTCGGAACGGCTGTCGAGCTTCGGACGCTCCCAGCAGATCGTGATTCGCGTCGACAAGTCCGACCAGGAAATGACGGTCTACCAGGGCGCGCGCCGGCTCTACTCGTGGCCGGTCTCGACGGGGATGGCCGGTTACGATACCCCCGTCGGCACCTACCAGCCGCAATGGTTCTCTCCCAATCACCGCTCAAGCCAGTATGGCGGCGCGCCGATGCCCTGGGCGGTGTTCTTCTTCGAGGGCTATGCCATTCATGCCACCGATGCGGTGGGGATGCTGGGCCGGCCGGCCTCGCACGGCTGCGTGCGCCTCGACATGCAGAACGCCGCCGAGATCTATGCCCTGCTCGACCGCGTCGGCAAGGACAACGCCTATATCGTGGTGCAGGACTGACACGTCCGAGCCCGCGCGGCGCCGTGGCGGGCCTGGCCCCTTGCGCGGCGCCCGGCGGGGCGCATAGGGTCGGGTTCGGGAAAATCTGCCTCTGGGGGGAGCGCATGAAAGGGATGATCGTCAAGCCGGCCGTTCTGGCCCTGACCGCTTTCGCGGCGCTGTCCGGCTGCGAAACGCCGCCACCGGGCGCCGACCGGCCGGGGCCGGACGAGGGGACGACGGTCACGTCTTCCTCGGGCACGTTGCCGCCGCCCCCGCCCGAGGAGCGCGTCACGATGGAATCGCCCGGGCCGAACAAGGTGCTGGCGGTGGTCGATCTGTCAGACCAGCGGCTGACGGTGGTGCGCGGGTTCGACGACGGGCGCCCGCCCGAAACCCACCGCTGGGTGGTTTCGACCGGCATCGACCGCAAGCCGACCCCGAAGGGCCAGTTCTACCCCGATTTCCTCTCGCCCGACCACGTTTCGTCGATCTACCACGTGCCGATGCCGTGGTCGGTCTTCTTCAACGGCAACATCGCCATTCACGGCGACCCGGAAACGCGGATGCTCGGAGTGCCGGCCTCGAACGGCTGCGTGCGCGTCCACCCGGAGCAGGCGAAGGTGTTCTACGAGATGGTCGAGGACGTCGGCCTGCGCAACACCACGATCATCGTGCGCGATTGAAGCGCGCCCCGCGGGCCGCCAGACCGGGCGGTCGGGAGGCGGTTATGACCCATTCATGGCCAAGCCGCACAATGCGGGCGCATGCCCGGTCTGCCGACTTCGATGCAAGGCGACATTTTCCGGATCTGTTGCTCGGAAGAGCGTGTGATGCGCGGACCGGCGGCGTTGTCGGCGGACGGGTCGAAAGGGATAGGCCAAACCCACGCGAATATGGAGTCCTTGATTCCGGTGCGATTCCGCTTCTGGAGTCCGACGGGCGCGAGGCCCAAACAAACTTACCATCTATGACAGACGCGCTCGCCACCCACGCGAATCCAGATTCCTGGATTCCGCGCAGGGAACCGGCTGAATGACATCCAGCCCGTCCGGACGGCGAATGGCGCCCCCACGCCAAGACCCACGCGAATCTAGATTCCTGGATTCCGTTGCTCAGTCCGATGGGCGAGAGGTGCCTCGCGAGCTGGCCGTCAACGGCTGGCGCGCTGGTCCTCCATGCGGATCGATCCACGCGAATCCAGATTCCTGGATTCAGACCGTGACACCCTGGGGTATGCCCGGCGCAAAACGCGATCGGCAGCGCCATGGGCAAAGGGCCGGGCGGTGTCGTGGCTGCGGTACACTGCTTCTCGCCGCGCCCAAGGCAACGGGTGCGGCCTGCAATCTGCAATATCCCCGGTCTTTTCCGCCCGCAGCGCGCGCCCCGCGCCGCTGGCAGCCGGGGCTCATGCGCCGGCGGTTGCCGGGCGGGCCGGAGCCGGGGGAACGGCCATGGTCGCCGTGGCGGTGGCCACTTCCTTGCCCGACGGTTCGGCCGTGAGCACGGCGCGGGTGAAGATCAGCGCCCGCCCGGCGCGCACGATGGTGGCGGTGCAGCTGATGCGTTCGCCGTTCGCCGGGCGCAGGAATTGCACGTCGAGGTTTGTCGTGGCGACGGGGCGGAAGGCCTTGAAATGCCCCGCGCAGGCCAGAACCATCGCCGTATCGGCCAGGGTGGCCAGCGCCTGGCCGGAAACCTGCCCGCCGGTGCGGCAGATCTCGTCGGTGACGGGGATCGAGACGATCACGCCGGTGCAGGCCATTTTCTCGACGCGCGGTGCCAGCGCCCGCACCCACGGGGCAAAATGCGCATCCAGCCAGCCGTTCGCGGTTTCGGCATCCATGCGGGCAGAGTGGCGCGGCGAAAGCGCCCGCGCAACCCCGATTAAGAAGCGGAAGGGGCGCGAAATTTTTGTTCAACCGGAAAAATTCTCTCCTGTTCAGAAGAATGTGTCGTGCTAAGGTTTCGCATGGCCGCAGGGGGAATCGCTGCCAGTCGTTCGCGGTTTGCCAGCCTCGCGGGTCTGCAACTCGCCGCTCCGATCGTCAGGGCGCGGCGCGACAAGGAGGATCACATGACGTTTCTGACCAAACTCGGCCTTGCGGGCGTGCTCGTTGCCGGTTCGGTGACGGCCGCCTCGGCCTTCACCGCTTGCCAGGTGACCGATACCGGCGGCATCGACGACGCCGGCTTCAACCAGACCGCCTGGAAGGGCGTCGAGGACGCGATGAAGAAACACGGCATCGACGGGCGCTTCCTCGAAAGCCAGGCCGAAAGCGACTACGAGGCCAACATCAACGCGCTGATCGGCCAGGATTGCGACATCATCATCACCGTTGGCTTCCTGATGGGCGATGCGACCAAGAAGGCCGCCGAAGCCAACCCCGACCAGAAATTCTCGATCGTCGACTTCGCCTATGACCCGGTGATCCCGAACGTCGAGGGCCAGGTCTTCGCCACCGACCAGGCCGCCTTCCTGGCCGGCTACCTTGCCGCCGGCATGTCCAAGACCGGCGTGCTCGGCACCTTCGGCGGCATCAACATTCCGCCGGTGACGGTGTTCATGGACGGCTTCGTGCACGGCGCCAACTACTACAACGAAAAGCACGGCACCAACGTGACCGTGCTGGGCTGGAACCCGGACACCAAGGAAGGCCTCTTCACCGGCAACTTCGAAAGCCTCGACGACGGGCGCGCCTTTGCCCAGAACCTCTATGACGAGGGCGCCGACATCGTGATGCCGGTGGCCGGCCCCGTGGGCCTCGGCTCGGCGGCGCTGGCCGACGAACTGGGCACCGACGCGCTGAAGATCATCGGCGTCGACGCCGACCAGGCGGTGACCGATTCCGAAAAGGCCCATGTCTACCTGACCTCGGTGCTCAAGCGCATGGATTCGACCGTGCAGCAGGTCATCGAGCAGGCGATGAACGGCACCTTCAAGGGTGGCGTGGTCGTCGGCACCCTCGCCAACGAGGGCGTCGGCCTTGCCCCGTATCATGCCTTCGAAGATGCGGTCCCGGCCGATCTGAAAGCCGAGATCGAGGAAGTGAAGGCCGGCAT
>RFKM01000097.1 GCA_003694465.1 Alphaproteobacteria bacterium | reverse complement strand
TGACCTGCGCGGCAGAATGCCATGTGGTGCCGCTGGTCAGCTCGTCGCGCTCGAGCAGAACCACGTCGCTCCAGCCCTCGCGGACGAGATGGTAGAGGGTGGAACACCCGGCGATTCCGCCGCCAATGATCACAACCCGCGCCGTCCCGACCATGGATTCCTCCCGGAAACACCGTTCCGTCAGAAGCCAAGGACGGCGGGAGAGGATCTGTCCAGAACAGGCGCGAAAATTCGAAAAATCCGCAACTTCTTTCAGCCAACGTCGAACTTGCAGCCCTCAGGGCGCGGCTTCCGGTGGCGTGTCGAGAACCTGAAAGCCGGGGGAGAGCCAGCGATAGCGGTCCGAGATCGGATTGACGAAATACCGCTTGATCAGCCGCCGCAACGAGCCGGCTATGAGCTCGGCGGTGGGGCGCGGGTAATGTTCGTTCGAAAACAGCGAAATGTATCGGACGAACCCCTTTCCCGGGTAGGGATGCAGGGCGATCTGATCCTGAAAGCGCTTGGCGCGAACATAGCTGGCCGGCGTGGTGATCGCCCAGCCGCTGCCATCGGCAACCATCCCGAGCAACGACTGGTTGCTTTCCAGCTCGAACCGGTTGGGCAGGCTGATTCGCGAGCGGCGCAGATGCGCCTCGATCGTGTTGCCGATAAGCTGCTGGCTGGAATAGCGCAGGAACGGAAGCTTGCCGCGCCCGGCGAGAAAATCCTCGGGTGCGGTGTCCGACCCGGCCGGCAGGGCGATCACGAACGGGTCGCGCAAGACGGGGTATTCGACCAGCCCCGGGATGTCGGAAACCGGCCGCGTCGCCAGGCCGACGTCGAGCTTGCGCTCGGTCAGCAACCGGATGATCTCGTGGCTGGGGCGCGTGTGGTGCTTGAAGGTGCAGCGCGGCATCGCCCGGGCGAGGAATTGCGCCAGTTCCGGGGCGACCTCGGCATCGAAATCGTCAACGATTCCGCAGCGCAGCTCGCGCATCTCGGCAAGATCGCCGGCGGTCAGCTCGGTTTCGCCCCGGCGGATGATGCTCAGCCCCTCCTCGACATGGCGGGCAAAGATGGTCCCGGCCGGGGTCAGCACCATCGGCCGCCGGGAATGGTCGATCAGGCTGACGCCGATACTTTCCTCGACCGCGCGCAGGTGATGCGACACCGTCGAAACCGAAAGGCCGGTTTCGGCCGCAACCTGCCGCACCGAGCCCGACCTGGCCACCATCTGGAAGATCTCGAGCCCGCGCAGGCTCAGGTTTGTCCGCTGCATCTTTCGCTCCGCCCCGGCTGCTACAGTTGCATGATATTGCGTTTATGATTTCGAAAAAATCGAATTCATGGTTCGCCGTTTCGATATTTGCAAGTTTCCTTGGATTTTCGGCGAAAAACATTGCGAGATGGAAGTGCCCGGTTCGATTTCTTCGGAATCGAACGACGAAGGCCGAAACAACAGGGAGACCGAAATGAAAACCAAAGCCCTCAAGACCACATTGGCGGCGCTTGCGGCCAGCACGGCCATGTTTGCCGCGACTCAGGCCAGCGCGGAAAGCATCACCGTCGGATATTTCCTCGAATGGCCGATGCCCTTCGAATACGCCAAGCAGATGGGCACCTATGACAAGGCGCTGGGCGTCGACGTCAACTGGGTGAGCTTCGAATCAGGCGTGAAGATGTCGGCGGCGATGGCCTCGGGCGACGTGCAGCTTTCCGTCAGCCAGGGTGTGCCGCCCTTTGTCGTCGCGGTCTCGGCCGGACAGGACCTGCAGGCGCTCGATGTCGCCGTGTCCTACGCCGACAACGACAACTGCGTGGTGCGCTCCGAGCTTGAGATCGACAAGAACAATGCCCAGGAGCTCGCCGGCAAGAAGGTGGCCGTCCCGCTCGGCACCGCCGCGCATTACGGCTTCCTGAAGCAGATGGAGCATTTCGGCGTCGATGTGGCGTCGATGGACGTGGTCGACATGGATCCGCCCGATGGCGCGGCGGCCATCGCCCAAGGCGCGGTTGACATGTTCTGTGGCTGGGGCGGCTCGCTGCGCCGCGCGCTGGAGCATGGCAACGTGCTGCTGACCGGCGACGAGAAGACCGCGCTCGGCATTCTCGTTTTCGATGTGACCTCGGGCCCGGCGGCCTGGGTCGAGGAAAACAGTGACCTGGTGGCGAAGTTCCTCAGGGTTACCGCCGACGCCAACGCCATGTGGGCCGACCCGGCCAACCGCGACAAGATGCTGCCCGTGATCGCCAAGGATGCCGGCATGGACGAGGATGCCACCCTCGCCACGATGTCGACCTTCACCTTCCCGACGATCGAGGAACAGCTCTCGGATGCCTGGCTTGGCAAGAACGCGGCCGTGTTCATGAAGGGCGTTGCCGACGTCTTCGTGCAGGCCGGCTCGATCGACGCGGCGCTCGACAGCTACGAGAACGCGATCAACACCGGCCCGCTGCGCGCCGCAAGCGAAATGTAAGCAGGGACTCGAGGCGCCAGCGCCTCGGTCAACACGGAGGCGGGTGCCCGGCGCCCGCCTCCTCACCCTCAGGCAATAATAAGGAAAGGCAGGCCATGAGCGGACTGTCCATTGAACACGTCTCGATGCGGTTCGACCTGCCGAACGGCTCGTCGGTTCAGGCCCTCGAAGACGTATCGCTGCACCTCAAGGAAGGCGAGCTGATGAGCGTTCTCGGCCCGTCGGGCTGCGGCAAGACCACGCTTCTGAACATCGTTGCCGGATTTCTCGCCCCGACCGATGGCCGGGTCGTGATGAACGGCGAAGAGGTCACCGGCCCGAAGGCCGACCGGGGCATGGTGTTCCAGCAGGGCGCCCTTTTCGAGTGGATGGACGTGCGCGCCAATGTCAGCTTCGGTCCGCGGATGAAGGGCCAGCGCGAGGCGGAATGGGGCGAGAAGGTCGATCACCTGCTCGAGGTGACGGGTCTGGCCGACTTCAAGGACAAGGCCATTTACGAGCTTTCCGGCGGCATGCAGCAGCGCGTGGCCCTCGCCCGCTGCCTCGCCAACGACCCCGACGTGATCCTGATGGACGAGCCGCTCGGCGCGCTCGACGCCCTGACGCGCGAGAAGATGCAGGGGCTGGTGCTGAAGCTCTGGAAGGAAACGGGCAAGACCATCATCCTCATCACGCACTCGGTGGAAGAGGCGATCCTGCTGGGCGAGCGCCTCGTTGTCATGGCGCCCCGCCCCGGACGGATTCACAAGGAATACCGCCTGCCCTACGCCGAAATGGGCGTCGGGGCCGATCTGCGCGAGATCAAGCATGCCAAGGGCTATGCCGAAACGCGCGAGGAGATTCTCGAAATGATCTGGAACATGGAAGAAGAAATCATGGGGCGCGCGGAGGAATTGCAATGATCGGGCTTGCGCTTCTTGCCGTCTATGTCGGCATTTTCGTCGTTTCCTACCTCGTCGTGCGCTACTTCGTGCACCAGAGCATTTCGGGCTTCACCGCCCGCAAGACGGTCACCTTCGGCGACGAAAGCGCCGTGACCCCGAACCGCATCGCCTCGGTCGTTTCGGTCGTGACGATCTTCCTGATCTGGGGCTCGTTCACCGGGTCGGCCTGGGTTCCGGGCTTTCTGCACGCCCCGGCGCCCTTCGTTGGCGAGACCTCTTTCACCTACACGCTCGAAGCGCCAGACGGGCAGCGCGACGATGCCACGGTCTTCGTCCACGTTCTTCCGTTTGGAGAGAAGCCCGAGAAGTTCACGGTTCCGCCCGGCGACGGCTTTGCCAAGGACGATGCCGTTGCGATGACCGCCTCGCGCTCGGTGACCATCCTGTTTGACCGCAACGACGAGGTGAAGCGCAAGGATGGCGCCCATGTCGTGGCGATCGACGGCAACCCGATTTCGCCCGATACCGTCGTGAAAACCGGCATCGGCCGCTTTGCCCTGACCGACAAGGGCGCGATCAGCTTCCAGCCGCCCACCGGCCTGCAGATGGAGCCGATCTGGCTGCCGCCCCCCGAAAGCGTCGTGCAGCGGGCCGTCGAGATTGCACGCGACGGCTACCGCGACACCACCCTGTGGGGGCATCTGGGCTATTCGCTCTTCCGGGTGGTCGTCGGCTTTGCGCTGGGCGCGCTGGTCGGAATTCCGCTGGGCTATGCCATGGGTCTTTCCAACTGGTTCCGGGGCTGGTTCGATCCGATCGTCGAATTCATGCGCCCGGTGCCGCCGCTGGCGCTGATCCCGCTGGTCATCATCTGGTTCGGCATCGGCGAGACCGGGAAGATCATCCTTCTGTTCCTCGCCTCGCTCTGGATCATGGCCATCGCCGCGCGCTCGGGGGTGTCGGGGGTGAACATCTCGAAGGTTCACGCCGCGTATTCGCTCGGCGCCAGCAAGGCGCAGATCATGCGCCACGTGATCATGCCCAACTCGCTTCCGGAAATCTTCACCGGTGCGCGGGTGGCCATGGGCGTGTGCTGGGGAACCGTCGTCGCCGCCGAACTCGTCGCCGCCACCGAGGGGGCCGGGATGATGATCATGGTCGCCTCGAAATTCCAGCTGACCGACATCGTGCTGATGGGGATCATCCTGATCGGCGTCATCGGCTTCGGCATCGACATCCTGATGCGCAAGGCCGAGAAGATCCTCGTTCCCTGGAAGGGGCGCAGCTGACCCTCCCATCGCCCATGCCGGAGCGTCACCGCGCCCCGGCATGGGCAAGGCGCCAAAACGCCGCCCCCGGCCGATTCGGCTTCATCTCCTTTCCCAAGCGATGTATCAGGCACAGCAACCCGGGCGGGTGGCCATTGGGGCCTCCGTCCGCGCGCGACCCTCTCCATGAGGCCCCATCGCCCGGTTTTCAGTGGAAATCCGGGAATGATAGCGCTATCAATCCGCCAGAAAGGCAACAGGCCGCTTCATGAAAGACATCCAGACGCCCCCGATCAGCCGCGAAACCATGCGCGCCGACATCCTGCATCACCTCAAGTTCACGGTGGGCAAGGACCCTGCCCATGCCTCGGTCTATGACTGGCGGCTCGCCCTTTCCCATGCCTTGCGCGATCGCATCGTCGAACCGTGGTTCGCCTCGACCCGCAAGACCTGGGAACAGGACCAGAAGCGCGTCTATTACCTGTCGATGGAATACCTCATCGGCCGGATCATCGAAGATGCGGCCATCAACCTCGGCCTCAAGGAAATCGCCGCCGAGGCGCTGGCCGACCTCGGGCAGGATTTCGACGTTCTCGTCCATGACGAGCCCGACGCCGCCCTCGGCAACGGTGGGCTTGGCCGTCTTGCCGCCTGCTACATGGACAGCATGGCGACGGTCGGATGCCCCGGATATGGCTACGGGCTGCGCTACGAGCACGGCCTGTTCCGCCAGCGTTTCGAAATGGGCCAGCAGGTGGAAACCCCGGAAGACTGGCTCACCCAGCGCCACCCGTGGGAATTCGAACGCCCGGAAGCAGCCTATGTCGTGCCATTCCGGGGCCATGTCGAAACCCGCGACGGCAAGGCGGTCTGGGTTCCTTCCGAAACCGTCATCGCCACCGCCTTCGACACGCCGCTCGTCGGCTGGCAGGGGCGCTGGGCCAACACCCTGCGTCTTTGGGGCGCGCGCCCGAGCACGATGTTCGATCTCGACCGCTTCAACCGCGGCGATTACCGCGCCGCCGAAGAGCCTGAGATCCTCGCCCGGACCCTGACCCGCGTGCTCTACCCCGACGACACGACCCATGCCGGCAAGGAGCTGCGCCTGAAACAGGAGTTTTTCCTGACCTCGGCTTCGATCCAGGACATTCTGCGCCGCTACCTCGAAACCCATGACGACCTGTCGGCCTTCGACCGGCACGTTGCCATCCAGATGAACGACACCCACCCGGCGCTCGCCGGCCCGGAGCTGATCCGGCTGTTCATCGACGAGCACGGCATGGACTTCGAGCCAGCCATGACCCTTGCCTGGAAGGTGCTTGGCTATACCAACCACACCCTTCTGCCCGAGGCGCTCGAACGCTGGTCAACCTGGATGATCGGCACCGTCCTGCCGCGGCACATGCAGATCATCGAGATGATCGACGCCGCCCACCGCGCCGCCCATCCTTCGCGCCCGGCCAGCGTGGATATCGTGCGCAACAACGAAGTGCACATGGGCGAACTGGCCTTCGTCATGTCGCACAAGGTCAACGGCGTTTCGGCGCTTCATACGGAACTGGTGAAAACCGAACTTTTCCCCGAGCTTCACCGGCTCCACCCCGACCGGATTATCAACGAGACCAACGGCATCACCCCGCGCCGGTGGCTCAAGCTCGCCAACCCGGGGCTGGCCGACCTTGTCACCGAAACCATCGGCGGCGGCTGGGAGGCCGATCTCGACCGGCTGGAAGAGCTCGCGCCGCATGTCGAAGATGCGGGGTTCCGCGCGGCGTTCATGCAGGTCAAGCACCAGAACAAGGCGCGCACGGCCAACTGGATTGCCGAGACCTGCGGCATGCGCATCGACCCCGACGCGCTGTTCGACGTTCAGGTCAAGCGCATTCACGAATACAAGCGCCAGCTGCTCAACATCTTTGAGACGATCGCCCGCTGGCACCGGATCAAGCAGAACCCCGACGCCGATTTCGTGCCGCGGGTGAAGATCTTCGGCGGCAAGTCGGCGCCCGGCTACGCGGTGGCCAAGGAGATCATTCACCTCATCAACGACGTCGGCCACGTCATCAACAACGACCCCGACATGCGCGACCGCCTGAAGGTGGTCTACCCCGCCAACTACAACGTCACCATGGCCGAGCGGCTCATTCCCGCCGCCGACCTCTCGGAGCAGATCTCGACCGCCGGCATGGAGGCCTCGGGCACCGGCAACATGAAGCTCAGCCTCAACGGCGCGCTCACCATCGGCACCCTCGACGGGGCGAATGTCGAAATCCGCGAACGCGTCGGCGCCGAGAACTTCTTCCTTTTCGGTCTGACCGCCGAGGAGGTGCTGGCACGGCGGCGGAACGTCAACCACGCCCGCGAGGCGATCGAGCAGAACGAAGATCTCAAGATCGTTCTGCAGCTCATCGCCGAGGGGCGCTTTTCGCCGGACCAGCCCGAACGCTACCACGGCCTCGTGCATCGGGCATGGAACAGCGACTATTTCCTCGTCGCCTCGGATTTTGCCGACTATCAGCGCGCGCAGGCCGATGTCGACGCGATGTTCCGAGACCGCGACGAATGGGCGCGCCGCGCCGCGATCAACACCGCGCGGATGGGGTTTTTCTCGTCAGACCGGGCCATTCGTGGTTACATGAAAGACATCTGGGGCGCACGATCGGCGCTTTGACCCCCGGGGAGAAGGCATGGCGAAAAAGGCAAAGGTCTCCAGCCGGTTCCGCGTCTCGACCGAAGATGCGCGGGCGATTTGCGAGGGCCGGCACGCCGATCCTTTCGCCATTCTCGGCCCGCACGGCGGACAGCTCGCGGCATGGATACCGGGCGCCACGCAGGCGTTTCTGAAACAGGGCCGAGGAAAGCCCGCGCCGCTTGCAGCGCATCCCGATTGCCCCGGCCTGTTCGAAGGGCCCGTGGACGCGGAAAAGCCCTATCGGATTCTCGCCCAAAGCGCCGACGGCACCTCGTGGGAGTTTGACGACCCATACCGCTTCGGGCCGGTTCTTGGCGACCTTGACGAATACCTCCTTGCCGAGGGGCGCCACCTCAGGCTGTGGGAGGCGCTGGGCGCGCATCTCAAGACGATCGACGGCGTGGACGGCACCCATTTCGCGGTCTGGGCGCCGAATGCCGAGCGCGTTTCGGTGGTCGGAGACTTCAACGTCTGGAATGGCACCGCCCACCCGATGCGTCGGCGCGGTGCCTCGGGCGTGTGGGAAATCTTCATCCCCGGTATCGGCGAGGGAACGATCTACAAATACGAGATCCGGGCGCGCGGCGGCACGATCCTGCCGCTGAAGGCCGACCCTGTCGGCTTCGGCGCCGAGCACCCCCCGGCAACCGCCTCGGTGGTGCGCCGGCCGGGGCTCGGCCGGGCCTGGCGCGACGAGGCCTGGATGAAGGCCCGGGCCGAAAGAAACAGCGTCGATGCGCCGATCTCGATCTACGAGGTGCACCTCGGCTCGTGGCGGCGCGCCGAGGGCGGCAGCCGCCCGCTTTCCTATGCCGAACTGGCCACCGAGCTGGTCGATTATGTCAAATGGATGGGGTTCACCCATATCGAGCTGATGCCGATCAGCGAATATCCGTTTGACGGGTCCTGGGGCTATCAGCCGATCGGGCTTTATGCCCCGACGATCCGCCACGGAACGCCACAGGAATTTGCCGCCTTTGTCGAGGCGGCGCATGAGGCCGGCCTCGGCGTTCTGGTCGACTGGGTGCCCGGTCACTTCCCCACCGATGCCCATGGCCTTGCCCGCTTCGACGGAACCGCGCTTTACGAACACGAAGACCCGCGCGAAGGTTTCCACAACGACTGGAACACCCTGATCTACAATTACGGGCGGGTGGAAGTCGCGAATTTCCTCGAGGCAAACGCCCTTTACTGGCTGGACGAATATCACGTCGACGGGCTGAGGGTCGATGCCGTCGCCTCGATGCTCTATCGAGACTATTCCCGCAAGGATGGCGAGTGGATTCCGAACAAGGATGGCGGGCGCGAGAATTACGAGGCGATCGACTTCCTGCGCACCACCAACACCCTTGCCTATGGCCAGCACCCCGGAATCATGACCGTCGCCGAGGAAAGCACCGCCTTTCCGGGCGTGTCGCGCCCCGTCGATGCCGGCGGCCTCGGGTTCGGCTTCAAGTGGAACATGGGCTGGATGAACGACAGCCTTCAATACATGGCACGCGAGCCGATCTTCCGGAAATATCACCACGGCGAACTGACCTTCTCGCTCGTCTATGCCTGGTCGGAAAACTTCATCCTGCCGATCAGTCACGACGAGGTGGTGCACGGGAAGGGCTCGATGATCGCCCGGATGCCGGGCAATGGCTGGGAGCAGTTTGCCAACCTTCGGGCCTTCTACGGCTACATGTGGACGCATCCGGGCAAGAAGCTGCTGTTCATGGGGCAGGAGTTCGCCCAAGGGCGCGAATGGAACCACGCCGCCAGCCTCGACTGGCACCAGTGCGACATTCCCGAGCACCGCGGCGTGCAGCTCCTGGTGCGCGACCTCAATGCCCTCTATCGCGCCAACCCGGCCCTCTACGTGCACGACACCCGACCGCAAGGGTTCGAGTGGCTCGAAGCGAATGACGCCGAGCACTCGGTTCTGGTCTATGCCCGCAAGGGCAACCCCGGCGATCCGATGATCGTCGTCGCCGTCAACCTCACGCCGGTCGAGCGCAGTGTCTATCGTATCGGCTTTCCCGCCGCCGGCCGTTGGGACGAGATCCTGAACACCGACGCGGCCCTCTACGGCGGCGGCAATCGCGGCAATCATGGTGGAATAGAGACTGAATCCGTGCCTTGGCACGGGCAGGCACAATCGGCCTACGTTACCCTTCCGCCGCTTGCGGCGGTGGTGTTCCGGCAAGGTTGAGGCGGGAAGAGAGGCCCTTGGCAATGGCGAGGAGGAGACAGGACATGGACAGCGAAAGATACAAGCGGCGGCTTTCAACCCAGGCCATGGCCTTCGTTCTGGCCGGCGGTCGCGGCTCGCGCCTGAAGGAGCTGACCGACCGGCGCGCCAAACCCGCCGTCAGTTTCGGCGGCAAGACCCGGATCATCGACTTCGCCCTGTCGAACGCGCTCAATTCGGGCATTCGCAAGATGGCCGTCGCCACCCAGTACAAGGCGCATTCGCTCATCCGGCACATCCAGCGCGGCTGGAACTTCTTCCGCGCCGAACGCAACGAATATCTCGACATTCTCCCCGCCTCGCAGCGCATCGACGAGGTGAACTGGTACAAGGGCACCGCAGATGCCGTGCGCCAGAACATCGACATCATCGACAGTTACGACGTCGAATACATCGTCGTTCTGGCCGGCGATCACATCTACAAGATGGATTACGAGCTGATGCTCGAACATCACGTCAATGCCCGCGCCGACGTGACCGTCGGATGCCTCACCGTGCCGCTGGCCGAAGCGACGGCCTTCGGGGTGATGGATGTTGACGACAAGGGCCAGATCACCCGCTTTCTCGAAAAGCCCGCGAACCCCCCGCATGTTCCGGGCGACCCGGCCCATGCGCTCGCCTCGATGGGGATTTACGTCTTCAACTGGCCGTTCCTGCGGGCCCTTCTGCTCGAAGACGCGGTCGATGCCGCCTCGAGCCACGATTTCGGCAAGGACATCATCCCGCATATCGTCAAGAGCGGAAAGGCGGTGGCACATCGCTTCACCGACAGCTGTATCCGTTCCGGCCTCGAGGAAGAGGCCTATTGGCGCGATGTCGGCACGATCGACGCCTATTGGCAGGCCAATATCGACCTGACCGATTTCGTCCCCAAGCTCGACATCTACGACCGCACCTGGCCGATCTGGACCTATGCCGAAATCGTGCCGCCGGCAAAGTTCGTCCATGACCAGGAAGGGCGGCGAGGCGAGGCGATTTCGTCGCTGATCGCGGGCGATTCGATCATCTCCGGCTCTGTTGTGCGCAAGTCGCTGGTCTCGACCGGGGGGCGCCTGCGCTCGTTTTCATCGGTCGAGGAATCGGTCTTGCTGCCGAATGTGACGGTGAACCGGAACGCCCGGCTGAAAAGGTGCGTGGTCGACAGCGGGTTGCAGATTCCCGAGGGCCTCGTGGTCGGCGAAGACCCGGATGAAGACGGCAAATGGTTCCGCGTCACCGAGGGCGGCGTCACCCTGATCACCCGGGAAATGCTCGCCCGGCGTGCCGCGGCGCTCGGATAGGAGCGAAGGGATGCGGGTTCTTTCGGTCGCCTCGGAATGCGTGCCTCTGGTCAAGACGGGCGGGCTTGCCGACGTGGTTGGCGC
>RFKM01000096.1 GCA_003694465.1 Alphaproteobacteria bacterium | reverse complement strand
AGATCCTCGATCACCTGCCGGGCGAGACGGGCAAAGGCGCGCTGGTCGGCCAGCGCCGCGTCGAGCCCGTCGAGCGTGCCGCCGGCGGTCTGCTCCATGAAGCCGCGCCAGAGGTTCAGAACGTTGTCGGCGCCGCGCGGCAGCGGCCGGCCCGTGGCCAGCGCGCGCACGAGATACCCCGCCGCCTCGGCCAGCGGCGCCTCGGAGGTCGAGGTCATGGCCGCATAGCCGCGCCGGGCGGCCTCGTCGGCGATCTTGTGGTCGATGTTCGAGGCGGTGCCGGGCATGACCCGCGCCCCGACCGCCTCGCAGCGGGCGCTTTCCATCGCCTCGTAGATCGCCCGGGCCATCTCGCCGGAGGGGGCATAGCGGGCATGGGTCGCCGCGTCGTGGAAGCGGTGGCGCAGGGCCAGCGCATCGGCAACGCCGCGTGCCAGCAGCACCTCGTCGCGGCTCATCCGGCGCGTCACCTGCGGCAGGCGCACCGTCTCTCCGGAAATCCCCGAGGGATCGACGGTGTAGGTCACCGAAAGCTCGGCATCGTCGGCCAGAACCCGGGTGGCCTCGGCGAGGGCCTTCTTGAACGGATCGGCCGGGTTGTCGGACGGCTTGCTCATGGCCGGCGCACCAAAGGGAGGTCGGCGCGGGGGGCGGGAGCCGTTCCTGTCACCATCGAGCGTGTCCTCCTTGCTGGGCCACCGGGCGCACAGCCGCGGGCCGGCCGCTAGAGCAGCGCGGCGCTGGCGGCGCTTTCGGGCAGTTCCTCGTCGAAGCAGCGCTGGTAGAATTCGGCCACCGTCCGGCGCTCGAGCTCGTCGCACTTGTTGAGGAAGGTCAGCCGGAAGGCGTAGCCGACATTGCGGAAGATCTCGGTGTTCCAGGCCCAGTTGATCACCGTGCGCGGGCTCATCACCGTCGAGAGATCGCCGTTCATGAAGGCGGTGCGGGTGAGGTCGGCGACGGTGACCATCTGGCTCACCTGCTTGCGTCCGATCTCGGTGTTGAAATGCGGCGCTTTCGCCAGCACGATGGCCACCTCGGCATCGTGGCTGAGGTAGTTCAGCGTTGCCACGAGGCTCCAGCGGTCCATCTGCGCCTGGTTGATCTGCTGCACGCCGTGATAGAGGCCGGTGGTGTCGCCGAGGCCCACGGTGTTGGCGGTGGCGAAAAGGCGGAAATACTTGTGCGGGGTGATGATCTCGTTCTGGTCGAGCAGGGTGAGCTTGCCGTCATGCTCGAGCACCCGCTGGATGACGAACATCACGTCGGCGCGCCCGGCATCGTATTCGTCGAAGACGATGGCGACGGGGTTGCGCAGCGCCCAGGGCAGGATTCCCTCCTGGAACTCGGTCACCTGCTTGCCGTCGCGCAGCTTGATCGCATCCTTGCCGATGAGGTCGATCCGGCTGATGTGGCTGTCGAGGTTGACGCGCACCGCCGGCCAGTTGAGCCGGGCGGCCACCTGCTCGATATGGGTCGACTTGCCGGTGCCGTGATAGCCCTGGATCATCACCCGCCGGTTGTGCGCAAACCCGGCGAGGATGGCCAGCGTCGTGTCGGGGTCGAACTTGTAGGTCGGGTCGAGCTCGGGCACCCGGTCGGTGCGTTCCTCGAACCCCTTGACCACCATGTCGGTGTCGATCCCGAAAACCTCGCGGACCGGAACGTCCTCGGTCGGTTTCACGGGCATGTCGATCGTGCCGTCCATCGCAAACTCCATCTCTCGTCCGGTGTTGGTGCCCGATATTGCCGCCAAGGGCAAGCGGGCAAACGGCCCCTCGCGCGGCGGGGCTGGCCATTGCCGCGCAACTTTGGTCATATCGGCGCGAGTGCGACGGAGTGGCGGATGCTGGCCTTCATCAACGAGCTTTACAATGGCGACAGCCGGCGCGCCGTGCGCTTTCGCTATGGGCTTCTGGTCTTCGACCTGACGACCATCGGTTTTGTCATCGTTTCGTCGTTCTTTCCGCCGAACCCGGCCACCGAAACCGCCGATATCGTCTTCGGTGTGCTGATTCTGGCCGATTTCGTTGCCCGTCTCGCCGTCGAGCCCGACCGGCTGGGCTATTTCACCCGGCTCTCCTCCTGGGCCGACGTGGTGGCGCTGGTGAGCTTTCTGGCCCCGGTCGCCGGCGAGGGGTTCGGTTTCCTGCGGGTGCTGCGCACCTTGCGCCTCATGCACACCTACCAGCTCAACAGCCGCCTCAGGCAGGACTTTGCCTATTTCCGCCAGCACGAAGACGTGATCCTCGCCGTCATCAACCTCGCGGTGTTCCTGTTCGTGATGACCGGGCTGATCTATGCCACCCAGCACGACCGCAACCCGGACATCCGCAATTACGTCGATGCGCTCTATTTCACGGTGACGACGCTCACCACCACCGGCTTTGGCGACATCACCCTGCACGGCACGGGCGGGCGGCTGCTCTCGGTGGTGGTGATGATCGTCGGCATCACGCTGTTCTTGCGCCTGGCGACGGCGCTCTTTCGGCCGGCAAAGGTGAAATACACCTGCCCGACCTGCGGGCTGAACCGCCACGACCCCGACGCGGTGCATTGCAAGCACTGCGGCACCGTTCTGCATATCGAGACCGAAGGGCTGTAGGGTCAGGCCTGCGCCGGCCGCGCCGAGCCTGCGCGCTGGCCTAGCGGAAGTTGCGGCTTTCCTTGATCTGCTCCCAGGCCCAGACCACCTGCTGGAGCTGTTCTTCCTGGCTGCGGTCGCCGCCGTTCATGTCGGGGTGAAGCACCTTGATCAGCGCCTTGTAGGCCTTGCGGATCTCGGCCTTGGTCCAGTCGTCGCGGGCCTCGAGAATCTCGATCGCGCGGCGCTCGGTGGGGGGCAGCTTGCGGGTGCCGGTGGCGGCCCGGCCCGGGTTCTGCGTGGCTTTCTCGCCCAGCACCTGGTGCGGATCGTCCACCCCCAGCCGGCTCCAGGCGCGCTCTTCGGCCGACTTGCGGAAGCTCTTGGTCTCGCGCTCCCAGACCCGGTCGCGCTGGGCCTGGGCCTCGATCTCGGCCTCGGTGGCGCCCTCGAAGAAATTCCACTTCAGGTTGTATTCGCGCACGTGCTCCTTGCAGAACCACTTGTATTCGTCGAGCTCGTCGGGGCTCTTCGGGGCGCGATACTTGCCCTGTTCCTGGCAGCCGGGGTGTTCGCAGACGCGCTGCGAGGTCTCGAAGGCACCCGACATGCCGCGCTTGCCGCGGGATTTCTTCTTGGCCGCCGACACCCTGATGTCGAAGCCGAATGGATCGAACTTGTCCATGCGCACCACCTTCGCTGCTCGGGGGGCAGAGTGTAGTGTCCCGGTGCCCGATCCGCAAGCCGCCGATCTTCGCCCGCGCCGTTTGCGCCCGGCTTGCCTCGCGCCGGAGCGGCGCTATCTTTTCACCGTGGGAGAAGGAGAGGGGGAGAGCCCATGAGCGACGCGATCACGCGCGAGGAGCAGATCCGGGCGGCGCTGGAAGAGGCCTTCCGCCCGCGCCTGCTCGAGATCGTCAACGAAAGCGCCCGCCACGCGGGCCATGCCGGGCACGACGGCTCGGGCGAGAGCCACTTCCGGGTGCGCATCGCCGCCTCGGCATTCGCCGGCATGTCGCGCCTCGACCGGCACCGGGCGGTGCACGCGGCGCTGGGCGAGGAACTGGTGCGGTCGATCCATGCCCTCGCGCTGGAGATCGGCCCCTGACGGCGCCCGGGCGCCTTTACGCGCCCGGGGCCATCGGCTAGTGAGGCGGCGAGGTCAGGCGATGGCGGCCGGGGCCGGGTGGAGGGCGACATGACGATCCTGACAAGGGCAAAAAACGCGCTGCGCAGGCTCCTTCCCGGGCGCCGCCCGAAGAAGAACCTCTATCTGCATGTCGGCACCCACAAGACGGGCACGACCTCGTTTCAAAAGAGCCTGCGGGCGAACCGGGCTGGTCTGATCCGGCAGGGATTTTTCCCCTTCGGGGTGCGCTTCAAGACGGGCGGAAAGCCGCGCAAGCGGCTGAGTTACCATGCCTTCTCGCTCACCCATATCATCCTTCGGCCGGAACTGGCCGGCAACCGGCGCGCCTCTCTGGGGCTCGACACCGCGCCCGAGGCCGTCGCCGAGCTGCGGGCGCGCCTGCTGCGCCGCCTGCGTGCCCGCGAGGAAGAAAGCATCATCGTCTCGGCAGAATCGCTCTGCTTCCTGCGCACGCCCGAGGAAAAGGGCGAATTGCAGCGCTTTCTGGCCGACGTCGGGCGCGCGGTGAAGGTCGTGCTCGTCTTCCGTAACGAGGCCGACTGGCGGGCGAGCTGGACGAACCAGTTGACGAAGAACCGCCCGGAAGGCTCGCGCGGCAGACGGGGCGACCGTCCCGATGCGCAACGACTGAACGGCGAATGGTATTACGACAAACCGGCGATTATCGCTTTCTGGAAGGACATCGGCGAGCTGACCATTCT
>RFKM01000095.1 GCA_003694465.1 Alphaproteobacteria bacterium | reverse complement strand
GCAATGGCCCGCCGTATCTTGCGCCGCGGGTGGATTTTCCGCCCGGGATGACTATCTGCCTCTTGTCGCTCCCGATAGGAGAAGCGCTTACGGGACCGAGGGGATACGACCGCATGTGCGGGCCGCTCTTCGTTCCGGGCGCGTGAATTCGATCGGCTGCGACACGATGTCGAACCCTGACCCAACCCATTCGGGAGGCAATGCCATGCACCGCGCGCTACTTTCCCTCTTCCTCCTGCTGCTGGCCCTGCCGGCGCAGGCCGATGAAGCCGCCGCCTGGCGCTTCGGCGGCGATACCTTCGCGGCCGGCGAATCCGTGCGCCTCGGGCAGAGCATCGAAGGCGATGTTTTCGCCGCGGGCAACCGGGTTTCGGTGCGCGGCGATGTCGGCGGCACCGCCCATCTTGCCGGCCGGCGGGTGATGCTCGAGGGGCGCGTCGGGCAGAACCTCTATGGCGCCGGCAGCTCGGTGACGGTCGCCGGTCCCGTGGCCGGGAACGCGACCCTTGCCGGGCAGACGGTTACGGTAACGGAACCGGTGGCCGGGAACCTGCGCGCCACCGGTTCGGACGTCGAGATCCTCGCGCCCGTGGCTGGCGCGGCGATTCTGGCCGGCGAGACGGTGGCGATCGACGGGGTGATCTCGGGCGATGTGGCGCTCGCGGCAAAGTCGGTGGACTGGGGCGACAAGGCGCGCATCGAGGGCACGCTGCACCTCTATGCCGACGATCCGCAGGACATCGAGGTGCCCGCCGCCGTTGCACCCGAGGCGCGGGTGATCCGCCATCCCGCCTCGGAATTCGAGCACGACACCGAGGCCGGGCGGAAAGGCGTCTTCCAGCGTCTGGGTGGCTGGCTCGGCGGCGTGGTCTTCATAGGCGTGCTGGGCACGATCTTCGCGGCCGTCGCGCCGGGCACCCTCGGGCGGCTGCGCGAGCGGGCGCTGAGCCGCCCCGTGCGTGCCGGCCTGCTCGGTTTCGCCGCGCTTTCGGCTCTGGTTGGCTCGGTGGTGCTTCTGGCCATGACGGGCATTGGCCTCTTGCTGGTGCCGGTCTCTCTGGTGGCGGCGGTGCTGCTCGGCTTGGTCGGTTATGTGGTCGGGGTCTATGCCCTCGGCGTCTGGGCCATCCGGATGACCGGGCGGGGCCTGCCCGAAAGCACCGGCGGGCGGGCGGTGGCGGCCTTTGCCGGCGCGGCGCTCGGCGCGCTCGTCGCCCTCGTGCCCTGGCTCGGCTGGCTTGCGGTCATGGCGATCTTCCTCGCCGGCGCCGGGGCGCTGGTCTGGCCGCTGGCGGCGCGCTGGGCGGGGCGGATGTATCTGGCCTGACGGGAGGGATGCGCCAGAGCGCGATGGAGGCGCGGCAATGAAACGGCTCTCGGCCATTGTGCGTGCCCTCGCGGCGCTGGCGCTTCTTGTCGCGCCGGCGCCCATGGCCGCGGCAGGCCCGGCGGAAAGCAAGGGCGAATGCGTCATCCTCCTGCATGGGCTGGCGCGCACGCCGGCCTCGATGCTGGCGATGGAACAGGCGCTCACGAGCCTGGGGTACAAGGTGGTCAACGATGGCTACCCCTCCACCTCGGCCCCGATCGAGCAGCTGGTCGAGATGGCGATTCCGCCGGCGGTAGAAAAATGCGCCGGCCTCAAGACCCATTTCGTCACCCATTCGATGGGCGGGATCCTCGCGCGCGTCTGGCTGCGCGACTTCCGCCCGCCGATCATGGGGCGGGTGGTGATGCTGGCGCCGCCGAACCACGGCTCGCAGCTCGTCGATGCCTTTCGCGAATTCCAGCTGGGCGATTTCGCGCCCTTCGAATGGCTGAACGGGCCGGCGGGGCTCGAGCTGGGAACCGCCCCCGGCTCGGTGCCCAACACCGCCGGGCTCCCCAGCTACGAGCTCGGGGTGATCGCCGGCAACCAGTCGCTCAACCCGTATTATTCCCGCCTCATCGAGGGCGAGGACGATGGCAAGGTCTCGGTCGAGAGCACGAAGATCGCCGGGATGAAAGACCATATCGTTCTTCCCGTGACCCACACCTTCATGATGGTGAACCCGCTGGTGATCGCCGAAGTGGCGCAGTTTCTGGAAACCGGGCAGTTCGACCACGATCTGACCCTCGCCGAGGCGGTGGTCTGGCTGGGCGAGGTTGTGAGCGAGAACCGGGATTTCAGAATTCCTGCATTCTGAGGGAGAATCCCGCGGCTCTCCCACGAAAAACTTGCATTTATCACGTATTGGCCTGCGCGGCGGCCCCCTTGGCCGGGCCGGTGATCCGGTTCACATGGCCCATCTTGCGCCCCTCCCGGGCCTCGGCCTTGCCGTAGAGATGGAGCGCATTGGCCGGGTCGGCGGCCAGCGCCGGAACACGCGCGATATCGGCGCCGATCAGGTTGGTCATGACCACGTCGGAATGGCGCGCGCCGTCGCCGAGCGGCCAGCCGGCCACCGCCCGGATGTGCTGCTCGAACTGGTCGATCACGCACCCGTTCTGCGTCCAGTGGCCGGAATTGTGCACCCGCGGGGCGATCTCGTTGACCACCAGCCCGCCGGCGGTGACGAAAAGCTCGATCCCCATGACGCCGACATAGTCGAGCGCCGGCAGGATCGCCCGGGCAATGGCCATGGCCTCGCGCCGCTGGGCCTCGGAAATTCCGGCCGGTACGGTCGTGGTATCGAGAATCCCGCCGATGTGCAGGTTGCGCCCGGGCTCGTAGCAGACCACCCGGCCATCGGCGCCGCGGGCGGCAATGACGCTGATCTCGAAGTCGAAATCGACGAAACCTTCGAGAATCGCCGGCGCGCCGCCCATCGCGGCGAGGGCCGGGGCCATGTCTTTGGGGCTGGACAGGCGCGCCTGACCCTTGCCGTCGTAGCCGAGGCGCCGGGTCTTGAGAATCGCGGGAAGGCCGATCTCTTCCACCGCCGCGGCGAGGCTGGCGGCATCATCGACGGCGGCAAAGGGGGCGGTGGCAAGGCCCAGCCCGGACAGGAAGGTCTTTTCGGTGAGCCGGTCCTGGCTGATGCGCAGGGCCTCGCGGCCGGGGCGGATCGGGCGCCGCGCCTCGAGCGCATCGAGCGCCGATGTCGGGATGTTCTCGAATTCGTAGGTAATGACCGAAACGCTTTCGGCAAAGGCGGCGAGGGCGGCGCTGTCATCGTATCCGGCGCGGGTGACCCGGGCGGCGACATGGCCGGCGGGCGGCGCGGCGCCGGGCTCGAAGACATGGGTGGCAAGGCCAAGGCGGGCGGCGGCGACCGAAAGCATCCGGCCGAGCTGGCCGCCGCCGAGAATGCCGATGGTCGCGCCGGGGGCGAGGGGAAAGGTCACGTTTCTTGCTCCAGTCGTCGGGAATTGGCGCCGAGGGCGCTGGGCGCGGCGATGTGGCCGGTGCCGACAAGGCCGATGCGCATCAGGCCTCCGTCGGGCTGTCGGGGATCGAGGCCGAAAGCGCCGCGCGCCAGGCCTCGAGCCGGGCGGCGAGGGCGGCGTCATTCAGGGCGAGGATGCCGGCGGCCATGAGTCCGGCATTGGCCGCCCCCGCGGCGCCGATCGCCATGGTGGCGACGGGATAGCCCTTCGGCATCTGGACGATGGAATAGAGGCTGTCGAGCCCGGAGAGGGCGCGGGTCTGCACCGGCACGCCGATCACCGGCAGGCGGGTTTTCGAGGCCATCATCCCGGGCAGGTGCGCCGCCCCGCCGGCGCCGGCGATGATCACCTGCAACCCGCGCTCGACGGCGGTCTTGCCGTAGTCCCAGAGCCGGTCGGGGGTGCGGTGGGCCGAGACGATCCGGGCCTCCCAGGCGACGGCGAGCTCGTCAAGGATGTCGGCCGCTTCCTTCATGGTCGGCCAGTCCGACTGGCTGCCCATGATGATGCCCACTTTCACGTCTGCCATGGTTTCCTCGTGCCGTTGAGCGGGCAATCTAGGGGCATTAAGCCGGATCGGCAATCGTCTCAGGCGATGATGTCGGGGGTGATCTGGTCTTCGATGCGCGCGATGCGGTCTTTCAGGCGCAGTTTCTGCTTCTTCAGCCGGGTTATGGTCAGTTGGTCGGCGGCGGCGCGCTCGGTCAGCGCCTGGATCGCGGCGTCAAGGTCGCGGTGCTCCTGACGCAGCACCTCGAGTTCGACGCGCAGCACCTCTTCGGGGTCCATTTCTCCGGGGTTTGGCATCTGGCAGCGCTCCTTCGGGCCGGAAAGGGGGCGCCGCCAGAATACGCCGCGAGCCGCCGATTGCCAAAGCGTTTTGCCCCCTTGCGCGGCGAAAGGTCGCCTCCCATATCTTGGGCAAGGCCGCCGAAACGGGGCCTGATACAGGTCGCTTTGCAAAAAGGACGTGTCGATGACCAAACTCACACTGGGAAGCCACCCGTTCATGCTCGGGTTCGATCAGCTCGAACGGATGCTGGAACAGGCCGAGAAATCGGGGACGGAAGGCTACCCCCCCTTCAACATCGAGCAGGTGAGCGATCGGGCTTACCGGATCAGCCTGGCGGTGGCCGGGTTTTCGGAAGACGATCTCGACATCACCGTCGAGGACCGCAAGCTCGTGGTGCGCGGGCGCCGGCCGAAAAAGGACGAGGGCCGGGTGTTCCTGCACCGGGGAATCGCCTCGCGCCAGTTCATGAAGAGCTTCGTGCTGGCCGACGGGGTCGAGGTGACGGGGGCGGCGCTGGAGAACGGCCTTCTGCATATCGACCTGGAGCGGGCGGAACCGGAGCGGGTGGTGCAGACCATCCGGATCAATCGGAGGTCATGAGTTCCGAGTGAGGAGGGAAAAGTCTTGGACGTGAAATTCAACGGGTTTCCGGAGGTGGGCGAGCGGATCGTCTATGTCCGCGAAGTCGATGTCGACGAACTGCCCGAAGAGGTTCGGGCTGGCGTCGGCGGGCTGAAGAAGCTCTATGCGGTGCATTCGGCCGATGGCGAGCGGCTGGCGCTGGTGCGTGATCGCAATCTTGCCTTCGTGCTGGCGCGTCAGAACGATCTTGCGCCGGTGACGGTGCACTGAGGGGGCTCTGGCCCCAGGGCCGCGCGCAGGGGGCTCCGCCCCCGTGGCACCGGGGCGCGCGTGGCGCGGCAGGGCCACCCCCCGGAGTATTTTCCCAGGGAAAGGACGCCCGTCTGGGCGGGCATGTTCCCCGGGGCGAGTCGGAAAAGGCCGGGCATTGCCCGGCCTTTCCGTTTTCAGCCGTTGCGGCCGGCGATCAGGCCCATCTGTTCGAGCTTCAGGATCACCTGATGGGCGCAGTTGTCGACATCGACATTCTCGGTGTCGAGGCGCAGCTCCGGGTTCTCGGGCACTTCATAGGGGTCGGAAATGCCGGTGAACTCCTTGATCTTGCCTTCGCGGGCGAGCTTGTAGAGGCCCTTGCGGTCGCGCCGTTCGCATTCTTCGATCGAGGTGGCGACATGGACCTCGACGAAGGCGCCGTATTGCTCGATCTCCTCGCGCACGGCGCGTCGCGTCGCGGCATAGGGGGCGATCGGCGCGCAGATGGCGATGCCGCCGTTCTTGGTGATCTCGGAGGCGACATAGCCGATGCGGCGGATGTTGAGGTCGCGGTGTTCCTTCGAGAAGCCCAGTTCGGAGCTGAGGTTCTTGCGCACCACGTCACCGTCAAGCAGGGTCACCGGGCGGCCGCCCATTTCCATCAGCTTGACCATGAGCGCGTTGGCGATGGTCGACTTGCCCGAGCCCGAGAAGCCGGTGAAGAACACGGTGAAGCCCTGTTTCGAGCGCGGCGGGCGGGTGCGGCGCAGCTCGGCCACCACCTCGGGGAAGGAGAACCACTCGGGAATCTCGAGCCCCTCGGCAAGGCGCCGGCGCAGCTCGGTGCCGGAGATGTTGAGGACGGTCACGCCCTCTTCGATCTCGTCCGCCGGCTCGTACTGGGCGCGTTCCTGGACATAGACCATGTGCTTGAATGGCACCATCTCGACGCCGATCTCGGCCTCGTGTTCCTTGAACAGCTCCTGCGCATCATAGGGCCCGTAGAAATCTTCCCCGGCCGAGTTCTTGCCCGGGCCGGCGTGGTCGCGCCCGACGATGAAATGGGTGACGCCGTGGTTCTTGCGGATGAGCCCGTGCCAGACCGCCTCGCGCGGGCCGGCCATGCGCATGGCCAGGTTGAGAAGGCTCATGGTGGTCGTCGCGGCCGGATACTTGTCGAGAACGGCCTCG
>RFKM01000094.1 GCA_003694465.1 Alphaproteobacteria bacterium | reverse complement strand
TACGCGGCAACCTACGACCTGATGGAAAGCATCCGCGTCACGAACCAGTGGCTCGGGGCTTCGGCGGCGGCCTTCGGCAGCTACCCGGCAATGGCGGCGGTGCCGAACCCGTGGTTTCGCTGGCTTGCGGCCTGGGGCGAGGTGACCGAGCGCAGCTTCGCGCGCATGGTGGCCAAGCCCGACTGGGGGATCTACACCGTGGTCGGCGACGATGGGCGCGATCATACCGTCTCGATCGAGAAGCACGTCGAGCGCCCCTTTGGCGACCTGATCCATTTCCGGGTCAATGGTCGCGCCCCGATGGCCCGGCGCATCCTGCTGGTCGCGCCGATGTCGGGCCATTACGCAACGCTTCTGCGCTCGACCGTCGCCTCGCTCCTGCCCGATGCCGACGTCTTCATCACCGACTGGCACAATGCCCGCGACATCCCGGTTTCGGCCGGCAAGTTCGATGTCGAGGATTACACGCTCTACCTCGTCGATTTCATGCGCGAGCTGGGGCCGGAAACCAACGTCATCGCCGTCTGCCAGCCGGCGCCATTGACGCTGGCGGCCACGGCCTATCTCGCCGAGATCGACCCGGAGGCCCAGCCCCGCACCCTCACCCTCATCGGCGGCCCGATCGACCCCGACGCCGCCGCGACGGAGGTGACCGATTTCGGCCGCCGGGTGACGATGGGCCAGCTCGAGGAGCTGGCGATCCAGCGCGTCGGCCTGAAATATCCGGGCGTCGGCCGACTGGTCTACCCGGGCCTGTTGCAGCTCGCCGGTTTCATCTCGATGAACGCCGAGACCCATGCGCGGGCCTTTTCCGAGCAGATCGGGGCGGTGATGCGGGGCGAGGCGGGCGACCACGACCGCCACAACAAGTTCTACGACGAATATCTCGCGGTGATGGACATGACCGCCGAGTTCTACCTTTCGACCGTCGAGCGGATCTTCAAGAACCGCGAGGTGGCGCGCAATGCCTTCACCGTTGCCGGGCACAAGGTCGATATCGGCAAGATCACCCGCGTCGCGGTCAAGACGGTCGAGGGCTCGAAAGACGACATCAGCGCCCCCGGTCAATGCGCCGCGGCGCTCGATCTGTGCACCGGCCTGCCCGACGAGAAGAAGGCCGGCTACATCGAGATCGGCGCCGGCCACTACGGCATCTTCGCCGGCCGCTCGTGGCGCGAAAACATCCGCCCGCTGGTGCTCGACTTCATCGACCAGAACGCCGGCGCGCCGGCCGGCCGGACCGGGCGCAAGCGCGGCGGCAAGGGCGGGAAAACGGCGCTGAAAGCGGTCTGACGCGGGCCTCAGCGCGCCCGCCCGGCGCTGCCCGGGCCGGCAAGGGCCCCGGCCTCGCCCATGACCTCGCGCGCGGCAGAGAGCAGCGCATCGGCCATGACGTCGAGCTCGGGCCGGGTCAGCCGCACCGGCAAGCGGACATCGCAGGCGCGCATCAGCATGGCGCGTGTGCGCGGCAGATCGCCGGGGCCTTCGGGCAGGAATTCCCAGTTCCAGAAGGCGCGGGCGTTGTCCTTGCTCAGGCCGAAGACCTGCACGCCGACCCCGCGCGCCGCCGCGGCTGCGACGAAGGCGCGAACCTCGTCGTCGGACATGCCCAGAAGGTTGAACTGGATCGAATCCGGCGCCCGGGTTTCGGGGGGCAGGGGCGCGGGCACCGCCATCCACGGGCTTTCGTTGAGCCGGGCCGCGACGTGGTCGTGATTGGCCAGACCGGCGCGCACCCGGCGCGCAAGCTCGGGAATCTGCGGGCGCACCACCGCCGCCGACAGGTTCGACATGCGGGTGTTGTAGAGCGGCAACCTGTTCTGCCACCGGGCAAAGGCCCGGGCGAGCTCGTCGGAATTGTCGCCGCGCGGGGCCTTGTGCTTTTTCCAGTTGTGTTCGTAGGCACCCGACATGATGACGGCCCGGGCGATGACATCGGCATCGTCGCTGACCAGCACCCCGCCTTCACCGGCGTTCAGCATCTTGTAGGACTGGAACGAAAATGCGCCGATCTTGCCGATGGTGCCGATCTTGCGCCCGTGCCAGAGGGTGCCGAGGCTGTGGGCCGCGTCCTCGATCACCGGCACGCCCCGGCGATCGCACAGTTCCATGATCGCGTCCATGTCCGAGGTATGCCCGCGCATGTGGCTGACGATCACCGCCCTGATGTGGGGGCCGAGTTTCGCCTCGAAATCGGCCATGTCGATGCGGTAATTCTCGCCCACTTCGACGAGAATCGGCACGCATTCGGCATGAACCACCGCCGATGGCACGGCGGCGAAGGTGAAGGCCGGAATCAGAACCCGGCTATCGCGCGGCAACCCCAGCGCCTTCAGCGCCAGAAACAGGGCCGCCGAACACGAGGAGACGGCCAGCGCGTATTTCACCCCGAGCGCCTCGGCGAATTCGGCTTCGAGCAGCGCGACCGGTGCATCTTCGGGCGCGGTGTAACGGAACAGATCGCCCGAGGCGAGCAGCCGGTCGATCTCGGCCCGCGCCTCCTCCGGGATCGGCTCGGCATCGTAAACATTCGGGGCCAGTGTCATGGCAAGGTCCTGAGTCGGTTTTCCTGTACGATATCCCCCGCCTTGTTAACGGCGGTGTTACGCAGAATACAGGGCATTTCCCCGCGCCGTGCCCTGGCTCAGACATTGAGCAGCAGGTGCTCGCGTTCCCACGGGCTGATGACCTGCAGGAATTCCTCGTTCTCGGTGCGCTTGACGATCGAATAGACGCGCTTGAACTCGGGGCCGAGGATCTCGTGAATGGCATCGGCCTCGTCGAACAGGTCGAGCGCATCGCTCAGCGACCGCGGGATCGCCTCGTCGGCATCGTAGGCATCGCCCCGATACTGGGCGCTTGGCCGGCGCTCCTCGACAAGGCCCAGATAGCCCGCCGCAAGGCTGGCGGCGATGGCCAGATAGGGGTTGGCGTCCATCCCGGCGAGGCGGTTCTCGATTCGGCGCGATTCCGGCGAGGAGAGCGGCACGCGGATCCCGGTCGTGCGGTTGTCGCGCCCCCATTCGAGGTTGATCGGGGCGGCATTGTCGCGCACGTAGCGCCGGTAACTGTTCACGTAAGGCGCCAGCACCGCGATCACCGAGGGCAGGTGGTTCTGAAGCCCGGCAATGAAATGGTAGAAGGCCTCGGTCTCGCCACCGTGCGGCCCGGAAAACAGGTTGCGCCCGGTTTCGGCGTCGATCACCGAATGGTGGATGTGCATGGCCGACCCCGGCTCGGCGGCGATCGGCTTGGCCATGAAGGTGGCAAAGCAGTCGTGCCGGAGCGCCGCCTCGCGGATCAGGCGCTTGAAATAGAACACCTCGTCGGCAAGGCGCACCGGGTCGCCGTGGCGCAGGTTGATCTCGAGCTGACCGGCGCCGCCCTCCTGGGTGATGCCGTCGATGACGAAGCCCATCGCCTCGGCAAAATCGTAGATGTCGTCGATCACCGGCCCGAACTCGTCGACCGCGGTCATCGAATAGGCCTGCCGCGCCGCGGCCGGACGCCCCGAACGGCCCATCATCGGCTCGATCTCCTTGGCCGGGTCGATGTTGCGGGCGACGAGATAGAACTCCATCTCCGGGGCGACCACCGGCTCCCAGCCCTTGGCGCGGTAAAGCTCGACGACGCGCTTGAGCACATTGCGCGGGGCGATGGGAATCGGATTGCCGTTGCGGTCCTCGGCGTCATGGATGACCTGCAGCGTCCAGTCCCCCGTCCAGGGGGCGGCGCTTGCGGTGCTCATGTCCGGGCGCAGGATCATGTCGCGCTCGATGAACCCCTCCTCGCCCGCCGCTTCGCCCCAGTCGCCGGTGATGGTCTGGTAGAAGATCGAGTCGGGCAGATGAAAATAGGGCTGGCGGGCGAATTTTGCCGCCGGAACCGCCTTGCCCCGGGCGATGCCGGGCAGATCGGCGATGATGCACTCGACCTCGTCAAGCCGATGGCCCTCGAGATAGGCCTTGGCATGATCGGGCAGGTCGTCCATCCAGTTGCGGTTGTCGTCCGTGCTCATTTCGTCTTCTCCCCCGCGAGAAAATCGGCCAGAAGCCGGCCGACGCGGGCACTGTCATTGGGTTGGTCGAGGCTGCGTTCGGCCTCGGCAAGCTGCTCGGGCGGCACCGCGCCGCCCCGATGGGCCATCAGCGCGCGCATGAAATCCGGGCCGAACTCGGGATGGGCCTGAACGGTCAGCACGTTGTCGCCGATCGCCAGCGCGGCATTGCGGCAGAACGGATTGCGCGCCAGCACCCGCGCCCCCTCGGGCGGCTCGAGAACCTGGTCCTGGTGCCAGGCGTTCATCGCCAGGGTTTCGCCGCCGAAATCGTATTCCTGCCGCCCCACGGCCCAGCCGCCCTCGAACTTGCCGACCTTCCCGCCCAGCGCCTGGGCGATCACCTGATGGCCGAAACACACCCCCACCAGCGGCTTGCCCGAGGCGACGATCTCGCGCACCAGCGCCTCGAGCTGGCCGATCCAGGGCAGGTCTTCATAAACGCCGTGGCGCGAGCCGGTGATCAGCCAGCCATCGGCCGCGTCCGGCCCCTCGGGAAAGACGCCGTCCACCACCGGAAAGGTCTGGAAGCTGAAGCCATGCCCGCCGAACAGGGCGGCAAACATCTCGGGGTAATCGCCGAACTCGGCGCGGGTCTCGTCCGGCGCATGCCCGGTCTGAAGGATTCCGATCCTCATGAGTCACCAATTTGATCAAATTCACCCAAACACTACCCGAGCCCCGGTGCCCCGGCAAGAGGGCTTGCCGCCCGGTTTCGCACCCACGCCTTCCCCCC
>RFKM01000093.1 GCA_003694465.1 Alphaproteobacteria bacterium | reverse complement strand
GCCAGAGCCAGTGGGCGACGCGATAGGCCTGCATCGCCTGAAAGCCCTTGTAATAGAGGATCGGCTGCAGGAGCCGATGGGTGGCCGGGTCGCGTTCGAGCACCGCCATCAGGTCGGCCCGGGCCGCCTCGACGAGGCTCGGGTCGGCGGCATAGGCCTCTTCGGCCACCTCGCGCAGCACCAGCATCGACATTTCGTTCGACGAAAGCTTCGCCGAGATCCGGTAGGAGAGCGCCCGTTCGAGCGACTTGTGGTGCAGCACGCAGGCATGGATCAGCCCGCCCATCAGCGGCTCGCGGGCGACGGCCTCGTTGGCCTCGGAAGTGATCCGGTCCCAGACCGGGTCGATGCTGATCGGCTTGATGCGCGTTTCGGCCATGACGGCGGCTCCCTGTCGTTGCCCATCGGATATACGACAGATAGGCTGGCAATTCCAAACGCAAAGCCGTGAGGAGGTGGCATGGACGAGGCGGAACGGGCCGAATGGCGGGCGCGGCTCGAGGCAATGCTGGCCGCGCTCGGGGAAGAAGATGCGCTGGGCGCCGAGGGGCGCAGGACCGTCGAGCTCGACCAGCAGGCGGTGGGCCGGCTCAGCCGGATGGATGCGCTTCAGGGGCAGGCGATGGCGCAGGCCACGCAGGCCCGCCGCGCCGGCCAGCGCCAACGGATCGCCGCGGCGCTGGAGCGGATCGCGGATGGCAGTTTCGGCGAATGCATCGAATGCGGCGAAGCGATCGCCCGGCGCCGGCTCGAGCTCGACCCGACGGTTCCGACCTGCATTTCCTGTGCCCGCGGCTAGAGGCGGCCCAATCCCACGCGAATCCAGATTCGTGGATTCCGTGCCGGGCTGATGGGCGCATGGTGCAGTGCGCGCGGTCCATGAGCGGCAGGGGCGCGGGCCAGCCGAGCGACTCCGGCAGAACCGGGGGCGGTTCGGGGGCTCTGCCCCCCTGACGATCCCGGCGGGATCGTCATTCCCCCCGGGATATTTCGGGAAAGATGAAAGGGCGCGGGCAAGGGAAAATCTGCGCCATCGGGGCCAGATGGGGCTTGAAACCCCCGCCCCCGGGGCGCTATATCGGCCGGCGCGGCGGGTATGATGTAATGGTAGCCTGTCAGCTTCCCAAGCTGAACGTGCGGGTTCGATTCCCGCTACCCGCTCCAGAAATTCCCCTCAGGCATTGGCGATGGCGTGAAGAAGTGGGCAGGCGGCGTTGCCGTCGGCGCAGTTCTGCATGAGTTCGCCGAGGGCGGCGTCGAGGCGTTGCAGCTCGGCGATCCTCGCGCGGACCTTGTCGCGGTGAGCCCGGGCGAGGGCGGCGGCGCCGGCGCAGTCGGCCCCGGCGTTTTCGGACAGCTCGCGCAGGGCCCGGGCCTCGGCGAGGGAGAAGCCGAGGTCGCGGCATTTTTTCAGAAAGCGCAGGCGGGCGATTTCGGCATCGGTATAAAGGCGCCGGCCGTTTGCCGCGCGGGCGGGGCGGGGGATGACGCCGCTACGCTCGTAGAAGCGGATCGTCTCGATGCCGACGCCGCTCAGCCGGGAGGCGGTTCCGATCGCGTGCATGTGAACGCCTTTCGCTTGCTCCTGTGGTGGCTACAGGATGCACGGTGCGGCCGTGACAGCAAATCAAATGCGGGAGAGGGCCGTGGGAAAATGGATTGGAACGAGCCTTGTGGCCGGGTTTGCCGCGCTGGGGGTGGCGGCCTGTTGCGTCTTGCCGATGAGCCTGATGATGCTCGGGCTCGGGGGCGCGTGGGTTGCGGTTTTCGGCAAGGTGGCGGCATGGTCGGTGGTGGTGCTGGCGGTTTCGTCGCTGCTGGTGGCGGCGGCCTGGGCGATCGCGGTTTGGCGCCGGTCGGTTCGGGGGTTGCGTCTGTGGCTCTCGGCGAGCACGATGCTGACGGCGCTGGGCTGGATCGTGTTTCTGAACGAGGCGCGGATCAACGATCAATTCATTGCGTGGATGTGAAGCGATGACGGACAAGACGATCATTCTCGAAAGCACGATCACCTGCCCCGAATGCGGCGCGCAGGCGACGGAAACCATGCCGACCGACGCCTGCCAGTGGTTCTATGAATGCACCTCTTGCGGGGCGGTGTTGCGGCCGAAAGAGGGCGATTGCTGCGTGTTCTGTTCCTACGGGACGGTGCCCTGTCCGCCGATCCAGGAGAGCGGCAAGGGGGCCTGTTGCAGCTGACGGGGCGCGCTCAGCCCTCGGCGCTGCCTGCGGTCTGATCGCGCGCCCGTTCGAGGAAGTCGATGGCGCGGCGGATTTCGTCGGCGCGGGCCTTCAGCTCGTCGATCTTGGCGGCCAGCACCTGGCGCGCCTCGGTGCGGTCCATGTCGCAGCTGATCGCGGCGGTGATGTCGCGCAGGTCGGCGATCGACAGGCCTGCCTCGCGGGCGCCGGTGATGAAGCGAAGCCAGACGAGGTTGTCTTCGGGGTAGTCGCGGTAATTGTTGGTCGCGCTCGACCCCGGCACCGAGCGCACCAGCCCGTTGCGTTCGTAAAACCTGATCGTGTCGCGGCTGAGCCCGGAGCGCTCGGCCAGTTCGCCTATCCGCATGATTTCTCCAAACCGTGAACCATGGTCTATTGTTTTTTGTTCTGTCCATCCCTAGGTGGGATGCGACACCGCAATTCGCAAGGGCAAAGGATCGAAGACCCCATGAGCAAACGTATCGTGATCGTAGGCGGCGGCCCCGCCGGAACGCAACTGGCGCGCGCGCTGGACGACGTGGCCGATGTGACATTGATCGAGCCGCGCAGCCATTTCGTTCATGCCCCGGCGATGATCCGCACGCTGGTGACGCCGGAACTCCTCGAGCGGGCGCTGATCCCGTATGGCGCCTACCTCAAGCGCGGCCGGCACCTGCGCGGCAAGGCCGTGGCGGTGGACGAAGGCGGGGTGACGCTCGACGACGGCAGCCGGGTGGAGGGCGATGTCATCGTCATCGCCACCGGGTCGGAAAACGCCACGCCGTTCAAGCCGAAGGGCGCGGATATCGAGGCCTTCCGGGCCGAGGTGGCGCGGGTGCACGGGATGCTCGAGGCGGCGCGCTCGGTGGCGATCGTCGGCGCCGGGGCGGTGGGCACGGAACTGGCCGGGGAGATCGCCCATTTCATGCCCGAAAAAGCGGTGACGCTGATTTCGGACCAGCCGTCGCTCTTTCCGGACAAGCCGGCAAGGTTCGGGCGCGCGCTGGCAAAAAAGCTGCAGGCGGCCGGGGTGAAGCTGGTGTTCGGGGCGCGGGCGGAAAACCTCGAAAGCCTCTCGGAGCCCTATGCCGGCCGGCTCAGGCTGACGAACGGCGAGGAGATCGAGGCCGATCTGATCTTCCCGACGATCGGCAGCCGGGCGGTGACCGATCTGCTCGACGCCCTGCCGGGGGTGGAGAAGGTTTCGGCGAACCGGGTGAAGGTCGATCCGTGGCTGCGGCCCTCGTCGTTGCCGAACGTCTTTGCCGTGGGCGACATCGCCGATACGGGCGATGGCATGTCGATCATTTCGCTGAGCCGGCAGGTGCCGTGGCTGGCGAAAACCCTGAAGGCGGTGCTGAAGGGCAGGGCGGTGGAGAGCCTCAAGCCCTATGCCAAGTGGAAGAACGCGCCGATTCTGGTGCCGCTCGGCCCTGAGAAGGGCAATACCTTCCTCGGCGGGCTGACGCTGGGCGACTGGGCCACGAGCCGCATGAAGGGCCGGGGGCTGTTTCTGGCCCGCCGCCGCAAGGAACTCGCCGCCGACTGAGGCGCCGGGCCTGCGCCCTCAGCCCCGGCGCCGCCGCCCGCGCCCGCGGGCGGGCGCCTCCCGGCCGCCCGAGAACTCCGGCTCCGGCAGGGGGACCGCCTTGCGCAGGCCGGCAAAGGGCTCGGCCGAATTGGGCAGCGCCGTGGCGGCGACGAAATGCTCCTGAAAGCGGGGCTCGATGGCGGTTTCGACCTTCTCGATGTCGCGCACGACGCGCTCGATCTCGGCCCGGGCGCCGATGTTGAGCAAGGCGATGCGCGCGCCCGTGCCGGCGGCATTGCCCGCCGAGGTGACCTTGTCGAGCGGCACATCGGGGATCATTCCCAGCACCATCGCGTGTTTCGGGCTGATATGGGCGCCGAAGGCCCCGCCGAGCACGACGCGGTCGGGCCGGTCGACGCCGCGCT
>RFKM01000092.1 GCA_003694465.1 Alphaproteobacteria bacterium | reverse complement strand
GCATGACAGAGGTTCGCCCCCGGCCCGAGGGTGGGGGCGGTTTCGCCCCCGCCCTGGGGGGCGAGTCGGGGGCGAACCGGTCCGCAGGCGGACCGGAGGAACAAGAAAAACTGGGTTCGGAGTCGAGAACATGAAATTCACACTCTCCTGGCTGAAGGACCATCTCGACACCACCGCCTCGGTGGAGGAGATCGCCGAGGCGCTGACCGATCTCGGGCTCGAGGTCGAAAGCGTCGAGAACCCGCTGGCGACGCTTTCGAACTTCACCATCGGCAAGGTGAAGAAGGCCGAGAAGCACCCCGATGCCGACCGGCTGCGGGTCTGCGTCGTCGAAACCGACGAGGGCGAGAAGCAGATCGTCTGCGGCGCGCCCAATGCCCGCGAGGGGATCACCGTCGTCGTCGCCAAGCCCGGCGACTATGTGCCCGGCATCGACCTGACCCTGAGCGTCGGCAAGATCCGGGGCGTCGAAAGCCACGGGATGATGGCCTCGGAGCGAGAGCTCGAATTGTCCGACGAGCATGACGGCATCATCGAGCTGCCCTCGGGCGAGGTGGGCGAGAACTTCGGCGAATGGATGGCGAAGAACCGGCCCGAAAAGGTCGACCCCGTCATCGAGATCGCCATCACCCCCAACCGCCCCGATGCGCTGGGCGTGCGCGGCATCGCCCGAGACCTCGCCGCCCGCGGCCTCGGCACGCTGAAGCCGATGAAGGAGGCCCATGTCGAGGGCAAGTTCCCCTCGCCGATCACCGTGACCATCGACGAAGATACCCGCAAGGACGGCTGCGAGGTGTTCATGGGCCGGCTGATCCGGGGGGTGAAGAACGGACCCTCGCCGGAGTGGCTGCAACGCCGGCTGAAGGCGATCGGCCTGCGTCCGATCTCGGCGCTGGTCGATGTGACCAACTTCTTCACCTACGACATGAACCGCCCGCTGCACGTCTTCGACGCCGACAAGATTCGCGGCAACCTGCGGGTGCACCGCGCCCGCGCCGGCCAGAAGCTGATCGGCCTCGACGAGAAGGAGTACACCTTCCCCGAGGGCGCGGTGGTGATCTCCGACGACGAGGAGATCGAATCGATCGCCGGCATCATGGGCGGCCTGCGCACCGGCTGCACCGAGGAAACGACCAACGTCTTTCTCGAAGCGGCGGTGTGGGATCCGATCCAGATCGCCCGCACCGGCCGGGCGCTGAAGATCAACTCCGATGCGCGCTACCGCAACGAGCGCGGCATCGACCCGGCCTTCAACGCCCCGGGCCTCGAACTGGCCACGCAGATGATCCTCGAGCTTTGCGGGGGCGAGCCCTCGGAGGTCGTGGTCGCCGGCGAGGTGCCGAAGGTCGACCGCGCCTACCGGCTCGACACCGACCGGGTGAAATCGCTCGTCGGCATGGACATTCCCGCCGAGGAGCAGCGCCGCACGCTCGAGGCGCTGGGCTTCCGGCTCGAGGGCGACATGGCCTATGTGCCTTCGTGGCGCCCCGATGTGCTGGGCGAGGCCGATCTCGTCGAGGAGGTGGCGCGGGTCGCCTCGCTGACAAAGCTCGTCGGAAAGCCGCTGCCGCGCGAGCATGTCGGCGTGCCGAAGCCGGTTCTGACCCCGATGCAGAAGCGCGAGGGCCGGGCGCGGCGCACGGCGGCGGCGCTGGGCTACAACGAGGTGGTCACCTATTCCTTCATCGACCGGGAAAGCGCCGAGCTTTTCGGCGGCGGCTCGGACGCAACCATGCTCGAAAACCCGATCTCATCGGAGATGAGCCACATGCGCCCGAACCTTCTGCCGGGGCTCTTGCAGGCCGCGGCCCGCAACCAGGCGCGCGGCTTCATGGACCTTGCGCTCTTCGAGGTGGGGCCGGCCTTCGACGGCGGCGAGCCGGAAGACAGCCACCTCGAGGTTGCCGGCCTGCTCGTCGGCGCCACCGCCCCGCGCGACCCCTTCGCCTCGCGCCGGCCGGTCGACATCTATGACGCCAAGGCCGATGCCGAGGCGATCCTGTCGGCCATCGGCGCGCCGTCGCGGCAGATGATCCAGCGCGGCGCCCCCGGCTGGTGGCACCCCGGCCGCTCGGGGCAGATCAGCCTCGGGCCGAAGAACATCCTCGCGGTGTTCGGCGAACTGCACCCCAAGGTGCTGGCCAAACTCGGGGTGAAAGGGCCGGCGGTGGCCTTCACCATCTACCCCGAGCGCGTCCCCTTCCCGAAGGCCACGGGCACCACGCGCCCGGCGCTCGAGGTATCCGACCTGCAGGCGGTCGAGCGCGACTTTGCCTTCGTCGTCGATGCCCGCGTCGAGGCGCTGACGCTGGTCAACGCCGCCGCCGGCGCCGACAAGAGCCTGATCGAGAGCGTTCGGGTCTTCGACGAATTCTCCGGCCCGAAGGCCGAGGCGCAGATGGGGCCGGGCAAGAAGTCTCTGGCCATCACCGTGCGCCTGCAGCCGCGCGAGAAGACGCTGACCGACGCCGAGATCGAGGCGGTGGCGGCGAAGATCGTCGAGAAGGTGGCCAAGGCCACGGGCGGCACGCTGCGCGCCTGACGAAGGGGCGAGAGAGGCGCGCGGGGGTGGAAACCTTCCGCGCGCATGCCCATCTTGGAGCCATGTTCCGCGATCGGACAGAGGCCGGCGAGCGCCTTGCCGAGCGGCTCGCCGAGATCGATCTGCCGCGGCCGGTGGTGCTGGCGCTGCCGCGCGGCGGGGTGCCGGTTGCGCTGCCGATCGCGCGGCGCCTCAAGGCCCCGATCGACCTTGTGATGGTGCGCAAGCTCGGCGTGCCCGGCAACCCGGAGCTCGCCGCCGGCGCGGTGGTCGATGGCAGCGCCCGCAAGGTTATCTTCAACCCGCATGTGCTGCGCGCCTTCGGGCTCTCCGAGCGCGATTT
>RFKM01000091.1 GCA_003694465.1 Alphaproteobacteria bacterium | reverse complement strand
GGCGTGATTCGCGGCTATGCCGTCCGGCCCGGGGGCGTTTTGGCGCTCGACCTGCACGGAAGCGCTTGCGGGCTCTACGGCTTCGAGGCCTGCCGCAAGGAATTCCGCATTGCCGATGACAGTTTCGCGCTGGTGGCCGAATATGCCGGCGCCGAGGCCGAGGCCCGGATGGCGGCGGACCGGGCCGGAGCGTCGGGCAAGCCCGGCGATCTCGCCCAAGCCGCCCCGGCGCCGGACAGCGCCGCGGCGAAAGCCGGCGAGTCGGAGCCAAAGGCGGGCGGGGCAGGGGAGCCGGCGCCAACCCTCACGCCGTCGGCGGGCGAAAGCCTGCCGTCCGATCTCGGGCAAGGGGAGGGTGCGCCCGAAACCGACGGCGGTGAACCTGAAGGGGCAACGCAATAGCCGGCATCAAGGCTTGCGCCGCGGCGCCGGGGCAGTAGATTGAACCAAACGGTCAAATGCCGGATGGCAGGGAGGTCAGGCCATGTCGCTTCTCGATCGGGCCCGCGCGGTGCGCGAGAACGCCCATGCCCCCTATTCGGGCTTCAAGGTCGGCGCGGCGATCCGCACCCCCTCGGGGCGGGTCTTTACCGGCGTGAACGTTGAGAACGCCGCCTATCCCGAGGGCACCTGCGCCGAGGCCGGGGCGATTGCCGCCATGGTCGCGGCGGGGGAGACGGCGATTGCCGAGATCGCCGTGGTGGGCGATGCGCCGGCGCCGGTCACCCCCTGCGGCGGATGCCGCCAGAAGATCGCCGAATTCGCCCCGCCGGGCACGCCGGTGGTCATGGCCAACCTGCGCGGCGACGTGCTGCGCGAGCCGATCGAGGCGTTGCTGCCGCATGCCTTCGCCAAGGCGCATATGGACGGAGGCCGCCCATGAGCCGGGCCTTTCTCATCGTGCTCGACAGTGTCGGCGCCGGGGGGGCGCCCGATGCCGGGAAGTTCTTCAACGACGGCATGCCCGACACCGGCGCCAACACCCTCGGCCACATCGCCGAGGCCTGCGCCGCCGGGCGGGCTGACACGGGCCGGACGGGCCCCCTGCACCTGCCGAATCTCGACAGGCTCGGGCTGGGGGCGGCGGTGGCGCTGGCCTCGGGCCTGCGCGCCCCGGGGCTCGGCGCCCGCCCCGAAGGCCTCTGGGGCGCGGCGACCGAGGTCAGCCCCGGCAAGGACACGCCCACCGGCCACTGGGAAATCGCCGGCGTGCCGTTGCCCTGGGAATGGACCTATTTCCCGAAGACCGAACCGACCTTCCCGCCGGAGGTGACCGAGGCGCTCATCAAAGCCGGCGGGGCCGGGGGCATTCTCGGCAACCGGCACGCCTCGGGCACGCAGATCATCGAAGAGCTCGGGGCCGAGCATCTGCGCACCGGCATGCCCATCGTCTACACCTCTGCCGACAGCGTCGTTCAGATCGCCGCCCATGAAGAGGCCTTCGGGCTCGAGCGGCTCTACGCGATGTGCGAGGCGGTCGCCCCGATGCTGCATGCGATGCGGGTCGGGCGGGTGATCGCGCGGCCCTTCGTCGGCAGCCCGGAAACCGGCTTCCGGCGCACCGTCAACCGGCGCGATCATGCGCTGCCGCCGCCCTCGCCAACGCTGATGGACTGGGCAAAGGCGGCGGGACGGGCCGTCCATTCCATCGGCAAGATCGACGACATTTTCGCCCATCGGGGCATGGATGACGGCATTCACGGGACAGATGCCGATCTGTTCGAGGCGCTGGTGCGCTGGGGCGAGACGGCCGAGGAAGGCAGCCTGACCTTCGCCAATTTCGTCGAGTTCGATTCGAAATACGGCCACCGGCGCGACATTGCCGGCTATGCGCGCCACCTCGAATGGTTCGACGCCGCCCTGCCGCGCTTCCTCGCCACGCTGCGCCCCGGCGATCTGGCCCTCTTCACCGCCGATCACGGCAACGATCCGAGCTGGGCCGGAACCGACCACACCCGCGAGCGCGTGCCGGTGCTGGGCTGGGGCCTCGGGGCGCGGGCGGTCGGGGCGGTGGGCTTTGCCGACATCGGCGCCAGCGTCGCCGACCATCTGGGCCTTGCCGAGCGCGGGGCCGGGCACAGCTTCCTGCCCGGCGGTGCGGAGGAAACGAAACAGGGAGAAGGCGCGTGAGCTTCAAGTCGCTGCCCAAGATCGAACTGCATCACCATATCGAGGGCGCCGCCCCGCCGGCCTTCGTGCGCGATATGGCGCGGGCCAAGGGCTTGGACGTTTCCAACATTTTCGGCCCCGATGGCACCTATCAATACCGGGACTTCTTGCAGTTTCTCGATGTCTACGAGAAGGCCACCAAACCTTTCCAGACCCCGGACGACTACGCGCTCCTGACCGCCGTCGTGCTGGGCGAGGCGGCCGAGGCCGGCGTCGTCTATCTCGAGAGCTTCCTCGCGCCCGACTTCTGCGGCGGCCGCGACCCGGTGGCCTGGCGCGAATACCTGCAGGCGATCATCGAGGCGGCGCAGGCGGCCGAGGCGCTGGGCATCACCATGCGCGGCATCGTCACCCCGGTGCGCCATTTCGGCCCCGACGCGGCCCGCGAGACCGCCCGCTGCGCGCAGGAAACCGCCGGCGAGTTCATCGTCGGCTTCGGCCTCGGCGGCGACGAGAACGCCTTTACCACCGCCGATTTCGCCTATGCCTTCGACATGGCCCGCGAGGCCGGCCTGCACATCACCGCCCATGCCGGCGAGTTTGCCGGCCCGGACGCGGTGCGCGGCGCGCTTGACGATCTGAAGGCCGAGCGCATCGGCCACGGCGTGCGCGCCATCGAGGACCCGGCCCTTGTCGAGCGCCTCGTCGCCGAGGGCATCGTGCTCGAGGTCTGCCCCGGCTCGAACGTGGCGCTCGGCCTTTACCCCTCGGTGGCCGATCACCCGATTGCCGCCTTGCGCGCGGCCGGGGTGAAGGTGACGGTCTCGACCGACGATCCGCCCTTCTTCCACACCGACATGGTGCGCGAATACGAGGCCCTCGCCGAGGCCTTCGGCTGGACCGAGGCCGACTTTGCCGCGCTCAACCGGGTCGCCCTCGAGGCGGCCTTCTGCGACGAGGCCGCGCGCGCCCGCGTCGCCCAACGCCTGGAGGGCAAGGATGCTTGAACCCCTGACCATCGTTCGTCACCCGCTGGTGCAGCACAAGCTCACCCTGATGCGCCAGAAGGAAACGCCAACGGCCGTCTTCCGCCAGTTGCTGCGCGAGATCTCGCTGCTGCTCGCCTACGAGGTGACGCGTGAGTTGCCGATGACCACCCGCGACATCGAAACGCCGATGGCGCCGATGCAGGCCCCGATCCTGGCCGGCAAGAAACTGGCGCTGGTCTCGATCCTGCGGGCGGGCAACGGCCTGCTCGACGGGGTGCTCGAGCTGATCCCCTCGGCGCGGGTCGGGTTCATCGGCCTTTACCGCGACGAAAAGACGCTGAAGCCCGTGCAATACTATTTCAAGGTGCCGCCCGAGCTTGAAGACCGGATGGTGATCGTGGTCGATCCAATGCTGGCCACAGGTAATTCTTCGGCGGCGGCGATCGACCTTCTGAAGAAGGCCGGGGCGGTCAACCTGCGCTTTCTGTGCCTGCTGGCGGCACCGGAAGGGGTGCGCCGGATGCAGGAGGCGCACCCGGACGTGCCGATCGTCACGGCGGCGGTCGACGAGCGGCTCAACGAGAAGGGCTACATCGTGCCCGGTCTCGGCGATGCCGGCGACCGGATGTATGGCACGAAGTGAGC
>RFKM01000014.1 GCA_003694465.1 Alphaproteobacteria bacterium | reverse complement strand
CGGGGCAGGGGGCGGCAAGCCGCCGGGGCGCGGGAGGCAGAAATTTTCGCCGGCGACTTGACCTGCCGGCGCCCGCGTCCGACATGAAAGCGACCAGAGGGAGACCTGCATGCCGGAACGAAACCCCGCCGCACTCGATTTCCTGCTCACGCGCCGCTCGCGCCCGGCCAAGACGCTCGTGCCCCCGGCGCCGGATCGGGAGGAGCTGATGACGCTGCTCACCGCCGCCGCGCGCGCCCCCGATCACGGAAAGCTCGAGCCCTGGCGCTTCATCGTGCTGGAGCGCGCCGCGCTGGACCGGCTCGCGGCGCTCGTCGAAGAGCGGGCCGCGGCGCTGGAGATCGACCCGGACAAGGCCGCCAAGATGGTGCGCCAGTTTTCCGACGCGCCGCTCGTCGTGGCGGTGATCTCTTCGCCCAAACCTTCGGACAAGGTGCCCGAGATCGAACAATGCTACTCGGCCGGGGCGGTTTGCCTCGGGCTGCTCAATGCCGCCCTCGCCTCGGGCTGGGGGGCCAACTGGCTGACCGGCTGGGCCTGTTATGACGCAGAGTTTCGTGCCCGCGGGCTGGGCCTTGCCGAAGGCGAGGGGGTGGCCGGCTTCATCGTGATCGGGACCGAAACCGTTACCCCGCCCGAGCGCCCCCGCCCCGACCTCGCGGCGATCACCACGTGGATGTCGGCATGAGCGCGGTGGAGCTCGTCGTCGCATCGCTCGTGGCGGCGGTGAAGCAGCTGGGCGACGGGCGCATTCTCAAGGTTCTGGCGCTCACCCTCGGGCTGATGCTGCTGGTGACGGGCCCGTTCCTCGTGGTCTTCGTGGGGCTGGCGGCACTTCTTGAATGGCTCCTGCCGGCGAGCCTTTCGCTGCCCTGGATCGGCGAGGTCGGGTTTCTTGGCGTGTTCACCGCCGGGCTCGTCTCGAAGACGGCCTGGGTGTTCTGGACCTATGTCATGGCGCCGTTGGCGCTGGCCATCGTCGGGATGTTTCTCGAAACGATCGTCGATGCCGTCGAGGCGCGGCACTATCCGGGCCTTGCGCCGCTGCGCCGGCGCTCCTTCGCCGAACAGATCGGAGAAGCGGTGCGCTTTCTCGGGCTGACCCTGGCGGTCAGCCTGCTGGCGCTGGTGGTCTCGATGTTTTCCGGCGCCCTTGCCCCGGTCGTCTTCGTGGCCGCCAACGGCTACCTCATTGCCCGGGAATATTTCGCAACGGTGGCGCTGCGCCGGGAGGCGGCGCGGCAGGCGCAGGCATTGGCCCGCGCGCATCTTCCGCTGATCTGGTCGCTCGGGGCGCTGCTGGCCGTGGCGATGGGGCTGCCCTACCTGAACCTGCTGACACCGATCGTCGGGGTCGCGGCCTTCACCCATCTTTACCACCGCCTCGCGGCGCGGGGGTAGGGCCGCCGCCCCGGCTCAGTTCGGGATGCGCTCGCCCAGAACGCCCATCCAGTCGAGATCTTCGATCGTGATCGCGCCCGAGAAGATGATCGCCGCGCAGATCGCCCAGAAGAGCGTTGCCCAGAGCGTCACGATCACCATCGTGCGGCGGACCCTGAAATTGGCCGGTGCGCCCGAATGGGTGCCGGGAACGATTTCGCCCTCGTCGCCCTGACTGCGCAGCCGGATCGGCAGGACGAGGAAAATGGTCAGAAACCAGATCGTGACATAAAGAACGATGCCGCCGGTAATGTTCATCAGACTTCCTCCAGCTCGATCAGGGTGCCGTTGAAATCCTTCGGGTGCAGGAACAGGACCGGCTTGCCGTGGGCGCCGATCTTCGGTTCGCCATTGCCCAGAACCCGGGCCCCGGCTGCCTTCAGCCGGTCGCGCGCGGCGAGGATGTCATCCACTTCGTAGCAGACATGGTGAATCCCGCCTGCGGGGTTCTTTTCCAGAAATCCGCGGATCGGCGAGTCCTCGCCCAGCGGATGCAGCAGTTCGATCTTTGTGTTCGGAAGCGTGATGAACACCACCGTCACGCCGTGGTCGGGCTCGTCCTGCGGCGCGCCGACCTCGGCGCCGAGCGTGTCGCGGTATTGCGCGGCGGCGGCTTCGAGGTCGGGCACGGCGATGGCGACATGGTTGAGGCGTCCGATCATGGGGCATCCCTTCGATTTCCTGCGCCGCTTATGCCCGCCTGCCGCGCGCGGCGCAACTCTGGTGGCGTTAACCGCGTGTTAGGCGGATGGTGATTTGCTCGGCCAGGAAAGGAGTCTTGCGATGCCTGTCGGAAAGATCACCGGCGCCGGGGCCTTCCCGCCCGAGCCCGCCTTGCCCCTGCAGGGGATGACCATTCTGCTTGTCGAGGACAGCCGCCTCGCTTCCGAGGCGCTGCGCCTTCTGTGCCTGCGCTCCGGGGCACGGTTGCGCCGGGCCGACAGCCTTGCCGCCGCCCACCGCCACCTCGCCGTCTACCGGCCCAACATCGTGATCGTCGATGCCGGCCTGCCCGATGGCGACGGGGCAACGCTGATCGCCGAGATGTCGCGTGTCGGGGCAGAAAACGGCGGGCCAGTCGTGATCGGCTGCAGCGGTGATCCGGGCGCGGAAGAGGCCGCGCGCGCCGCCGGGGCGCAGGCTTTCCTGCCGAAGCCGGTCGAGAGCCTCGCCGCCTTTCAGGAGACATTGCTCTCGGCTCTGGCAGAGGGCGCAGGGGAGACCGGCCTGCATGTCGTCGCCGAGGGTGAGGTTGTCCCCGACGACCAGGCGCTCGCCGATGATCTGCGCCATGCCGAAGAGATCATTCGCGCCGGCAACGCCCCGCGCCCATACATCGCGCAGTTTCTCGGCGGAGTCGCCCGCGTTGCCCACGACACGGTTCTCGCCGATGCCGCCGAACGGCTTTCGCATACGCGTGCCGGCTCGGGCGAATTGCATAACATTGCGCAACTGCTGCGCACCCGGCTGGCGAGCCTTCCCAGCGAAGGCCTGTCCGGCGGCTGACGGCCCCGATGCCCGCGAGCGGTTGGTCAACCAAGCGGTAACCAACTTGGAGAATTTCACGACTATTTCGCACTGTCGCCAGAATTGGCGTTCAAAAGGGAGACACGGAAAGAAAGCCCCGCACGAAACCGGAGGTCGGGATGAAGTCAGGATCGAAAGCGCGGGCAGTGTCGGGCCGGACAGATGCCGTCATCGACTGGATCGTCCTGACGGTGGGGGTCGTTCTCATGGCAGGCTCGATCCTCTTCGCCATCATGCCGCGGGCCGACCAGTTCTCGCACGAGTTCACCGCGCCCGATGCCGCGGGCGCGGAGGGAGGGCAATCGGTCTGAGGAACACGGCCATGCTTGCCGGCCATGCCTGCATCGGGTGGCGTTGATGCGGGCATGGTCCGCCGGGCCGTTGCGCGCCCCGGACGGTGCGCCATGCCTTGCCGGCGCCGTCTATCCATGCCCCCGCGCGCGCTGGTGCTGCGCGGCGCGCGTCACTTTTCGGGGTCGACGATTCGCAGGTGCAATTCGCGCAGCTGGGCGTTGTCCGGGACCGACGGCGCGCCCATCATCAGGTCTTCGGCGCGCTGGTTCATCGGGAAGAGCATCACCTCGCGGATGTTCTCCTCTTCGGCCAGCAGCATGACGATGCGGTCGATCCCGGCCGCGCAGCCCCCGTGCGGCGGCGCGCCGTAATGGAAGGCGTTGACCATGCCGCCGAAGCGCCGGCGCACCTCGGCCTCGTCATAGCCGGCAATCTCGAAAGCCTTGAACATGATCTCGGGCTTGTGGTTGCGGATCGCCCCCGACAGGATTTCGGCGCCGTTGCACGACAGGTCATACTGGTAGCCGAGCACCTCGAGCGGGTCGCCTTCCAGCGCCGCCATGCCGCCCTGCGGCATCGAGAACGGGTTGTGCTCGAAGTCGATCCTGCCGGTTTCCTCGTCCTTCTCGAAAATCGGGAAATCGACGATCCATGCGAAGGCGAAGCGCTCGCGCCAGTTCTCGTCGGCCGGATCCTTCGGGGTTTCGGCCCAGATCACGTCGCGGGCGAGGCCGGCAACGCGCTGGAAATCCTTCGGCCGGCCGCCAAGGAAGAAGGCCGCGTCTCCCACGCCGAGGCCGAGCTGTTGGCGGATCGCCTCTGTGCGCTCGGGGCCGATGTTTTTCGCCAGCGGGCCGGCGGCCTCGATCCCGTCGGCACCCTCGCGCCAGAAGATATAGCCCATCCCCGGCAGGCCCTCCTTCTGGGCAAAGGCGTTCATCCGGTCGCAGAACTTGCGGCTGCCGCCCTTCGGCGCCGGGATGGCCCGCACCTCGTTGCCGGGCTGTTCGAGAAGCTTGGCGAAAATGGCAAAGCCGGAGCCGCGGAAATGCTCCGAGACGTCCTGCATTTTCAGAGGGTTGCGCAGGTCGGGCTTGTCGGTTCCATACCAGAGCGCCGCGTCGCGGTAGGAAATCTGCGGCCAGTCCGCGTAGGCATCGACCTTGCGGCCGCCGGCAAATTCGCGGAACACCCCCTCGAGCACCGGGCCGATCGTGTCGAACACGTCCTGCTGCTCGACGAAGCTCATTTCCATGTCGAGCTGGTAGAAGTCGGTGGGCGAGCGGTCGGCGCGCGGGTCCTCGTCGCGGAAACAGGGGGCGATCTGGAAATACTTGTCGAAGCCCGACACCATCAGCAGCTGCTTGAACTGCTGCGGCGCCTGCGGCAGGGCGTAGAACTTGCCGGGGTGCAGGCGCGAGGGCACGAGGAAGTCGCGCGCGCCCTCGGGCGATGAGGCGGTAATGATCGGCGTCTGGTATTCGCGAAAGCCCCGCTCCCACATCCGCCGGCGCATGCTGGCCACCACGTCGGAGCGCAGGGTCATGTTGCGCTGCATCTTCTCGCGGCGCAGGTCGAGGTAGCGATACTTGAGGCGCGTTTCCTCGGGGTATTCCTGATCGCCGAACACCTGCAAAGGCAGCTCGCCGGCGGCGCCGAGCACTTCCATGTCGGTGATGAACACCTCGATCTCGCCGGTGGGCAGCTTCGGGTTGACGAGGCTCGGATCGCGCGCCAGCACCTTGCCGTCGATGCGGATCACCCATTCGGCGCGCACCTTCTCGACCGCCGCGAAGGCCGGGCTGTCGGGGTCGGCCAGAACCTGGGTGATGCCGTAATGGTCGCGCAGGTCGATGAACAGGATGCCGCCGTGATCGCGGACCCGGTGGACCCAGCCCGAAAGGCGGACCTCTTCGCCGACATTGGCCTTGCGAAGATCGGCGCAGGTATGGCTGCGGAAGCTGTGCATGTTCGTTCCCTGGCTTGTGCGGTGGGCTGCGAGTTTCGGGCCGATACACTCCGGGCGGGGCCGGAAGTCAAGCCCGGCCCCCGCGCGCGCCGGGGAAAACCGCGCGCCGGGGCAAAAATCCTTTACAGAATGTGACCTGACGGGGACAATCGGCCGGGCAAGTCTGATGGTTGCATGGGGGGGCTGAGATGACCACGCGATCGGTGGACGAGGCGTTTTCGTCGGGAGGGGGGCGAGCCTTCGGGGAAAGCATGTGGATATCCCTGCTTGATCGGATGCTGGCGCACATCATGCGCCGCGGCACGCTGCGCGTGTCGTTGCCCGATGGAAGCCGCCGCAGCTATGGCGCCGGCACCCCCGAAGTCTCCGTGACGATCCGCGACGCGGCGCTCCTGCCGAAGCTGGCGACGAACCCGTCGCTGGCGGTGGGCGAGGGCTACATGGACGGCGCGCTCGTGATCGAAAACGACGATCTGCACGGCTTCTTCCACCTGATCATACCCAATCTCAACGCCGCCGGCTCGCCATGGTTCCAGCGCCCGCTCGACGGCGCGCGCCACCTTCTGCGCTGGGCGCGCCAGTTCGCCCCGGTGGGCAAGGCGCAGCGCAACGTCGCCCATCATTATGACCTGTCGGGCGAGCTTTACGACCTGTTCCTCGACGAAGACCGGCAATATTCCTGCGCCTATTTCGAGCGCGACGGCATGAGCCTTGAGGCCGCGCAGGAGGCCAAGAAGCGCCACATCGCCCGCAAGCTGCTGCTCGAGCCGGGGATGCGGGTGCTCGACATCGGCTGCGGCTGGGGCGGCATGGCACTGACGCTGGCGCGCGATTTTGGCGCGCAGGTCGTCGGCGTCACCCTCTCGAAGGAGCAGCACGCGCTGGCGCGCGAGCGGGTGCGCGCGGCCGGGCTCGAGGGGCGCATCGACATCCGCCTGTGCGACTACCGCGAAGTGTCGGAAACTTTCGACCGGATCGTTTCAGTGGGCATGTTCGAGCATGTCGGCGTGCCGCATTACAACGAGTATTTCCGGTTCGTGAAGAACGCGCTCACCGACGACGGGCTGGCCCTCATTCATACCATCGGCCATGTCGGCCCGCCCAACGAGGCCGACCCCTGGATCACCCGCTACATCTTCCCCGGCGGCTACACGCCTTCGCTCGGCGAGGCGCAGAAGGCGATCGACCGGCAGGGCCTCGTCACCTGCGACATCGAATCGCTGCGCCTGCATTATGCAAAGACGCTGGCGATCTGGCACGAGCGGTTCATGGCCAATGCCGAGCGCGCGGCGAAGATCTATGACGAGAGATTCGTGCGGATGTGGCGCTATTACCTGCTGTCGATGGAAGCCTCGTTCTCGGTGGGCACCTTGCTGGTCTACCAGTTCCAGCTCGGCAAGCACCTCGCATCGGCGCCGATCACCCGCGATTATCTCTATCGCGCGCAATAGCGCGGGGCCAGCCGGGCACGGGCCAGAAGGCGCTTGCGCCCGGCGGCGCCTTCCTTATAACCCACGACAATTTGCGTCGGCCCTGATAAAGGTGCCGGCGCGCGACCGCTGCCGAGGGTGCCGACATGCCGAAAAGAACCGATATCGAATCGATCATGATCATCGGAGCGGGGCCCATCATCATCGGTCAGGCCTGCGAATTCGACTATTCCGGCGCGCAGGCGTGCAAGGCGCTCAAGGAAGAGGGCTACCGGGTCATTCTCGTCAACTCCAACCCGGCGACGATCATGACCGACCCCGAGATGGCCGACGCCACCTATATCGAGCCGATCACCGCCGAGGCGGTGGCGAAGATCATCGAGAAGGAGCGCCCCGACGCGCTTCTGCCCACCATGGGCGGGCAGACCGGGCTCAACACCGCGCTGGAACTGGCCGACATGGGGGTGCTCGAGAAATTCGGCGTCGAGCTGATCGGAGCCCGGCGCGAGGCCATCGAGATGGCCGAAGACCGCAAGCTCTTCCGCGAGGCGATGGACAGGCTCGGCATCGAGAACCCCCGCGCCACCATCGTGACCGCCCCGAAAGACGAGAACGGCCGGTTCGACCTGCGCGCCGGCGTCCAGCTGGCGCTCGAGGCGCTCGAAGAGGTCGGCCTGCCGGCGATCATCCGCCCGGCCTTCACCCTTGGCGGCACCGGCGGCGGCGTTGCCTACAACCGAGAGGAATACGAACATCTCTGCCACACCGGCCTCGATGCCTCGCCCGTCGGGCAGATCCTGATCGACGAGAGCCTGCTGGGCTGGAAGGAATACGAGATGGAAGTCGTCCGCGACAAGGCGGACAACGCGATCATCGTCTGTTCGATCGAGAACGTCGACCCGATGGGCGTGCACACGGGCGATTCGATCACCGTCGCCCCGGCGCTGACGCTGACCGACAAGGAATACCAGATCATGCGCACGCATTCGATCAACGTGCTGCGCGAGATCGGCGTCGAGACGGGCGGGTCCAACGTGCAATGGGCGGTGAACCCGAAGGACGGGCGGATGGTCGTCATCGAGATGAACCCGCGGGTGAGCCGTTCTTCGGCGCTGGCCTCCAAGGCCACGGGCTTTCCCATCGCCAAGATCGCGGCGAAACTCGCCGTGGGCTACACGCTCGACGAGCTCGACAACGACATCACCCGGGTGACGCCGGCGAGTTTCGAGCCGACGATCGACTATGTCGTGACCAAGATCCCGCGCTTTGCCTTCGAGAAGTTCCCGGGGGCGAAACCCGAGCTCACCACGGCGATGAAGTCGGTGGGCGAGGCCATGGCGATCGGGCGCAACATTCACGAGAGCCTGCAAAAGGCGCTGGCCTCGCTCGAGACCGGGCTGACCGGGTTTGACGAGATCGCCATCGAGGGGGCGCCCGAGAAGGCGGCGGTTCTGAAGGCGCTGTCGGCGAAATCGCCCGACCGGCTGCGGGTGATCGCCCAGGCCATGCGCGAGGGCCTGACCGACGAGGAGATCCGCGCCGTTACCGAGTTCGACCCGTGGTTCCTTGCCCGCATTCGCGAGATCGTCGAGGCCGAGGAAGAGATCCGCCGCAATGGCCTGCCGACCACCGAAGAGGGCCTGCGCGCCGTCAAGATGCTGGGCTTTACCGATGCCCGGCTGGCGGCCCTCACCGGGCGCGACGAGGCCCAGGTGCGCCGGGCGCGGCTCAACCTTGGCGTGACGGCGGTTTTCAAGCGGATCGACACCTGCGCGGCCGAATTCGAGGCCCAGACCCCCTACATGTATTCGACCTATGAGGCCCCGATGATGGGCGAGGTCGAATGCGAGGCGCGCCCCTCCGAGCGCCGCAAGGTGGTCATTCTCGGCGGCGGGCCGAACCGGATCGGGCAGGGGATCGAGTTCGACTATTGCTGCTGTCATGCCTGCTTCTCGCTGACCGATGCCGGTTACGAGACGATCATGATCAACTGCAACCCCGAGACCGTCTCGACCGATTACGACACCTCCGACCGTCTCTATTTCGAGCCGCTTACCTTCGAGCACGTCATGGAAATCCTGCGTGTCGAGCAGGAAAAGGGCACGCTGCACGGGGTGATCGTGCAGTTCGGCGGCCAGACCCCGCTCAAGCTCGCCAATGCGCTCGAAGAGGCCGGCATCCCCATTCTCGGCACCTCGCCCGATGCGATCGACCTTGCCGAAGACCGCGAGCGCTTTCAGGCCCTCGTCGAGAAACTGGGCCTTTTGCAACCGCGCAATGCCATCGCCGCCTCCGATGAAGAGGCGCTGGCCAAGGCCGAGGAGATCGGCTTCCCGCTGGTGATTCGCCCCTCTTACGTGCTCGGCGGGCGGGCGATGGAGATCGTGCGCGACATGGACCAGCTGCGCCGGTACATCCGCGAGGCGGTGGTCGTTTCCGGCGAAAGCCCGGTGCTGCTCGACAGCTACCTCGCCGGCGCCACCGAGATCGATGTCGATGCGCTGTGCGACGGCGCCGAGGTGCATGTTGCCGGCATCATGCAGCACATCGAGGAAGCCGGGGTCCATTCGGGCGACAGCGCCTGCTGCCTGCCCCCGCACGACCTGCCGGCCGACATCATCGCCGAGATCGAGCGCCAGACCGAGGCGCTGGCGCTGGCCCTCGGGGTGCGCGGGCTGATGAACGTGCAGTTCGCCGTGAAGGACGGCAAGGTCTACCTCATCGAGGTCAACCCGCGCGCCTCGCGCACCGTGCCCTTCGTGGCCAAGGCGACCGACAGCGCCATTGCTTCGATCGCCGCGCGGCTCATGGCCGGCGCGTCGATGGCCGAATTCCCGCTGCGCGCGCCCGGCACGCGCGGCGGCGCGGGGCTGACCCGCGTGCGCCCCGACATGCCGTGGTTTGCCGTCAAGGAGGCGGTTCTGCCCTTTGCCCGTTTCCCCGGGGTCGACACCATCCTCGGCCCGGAAATGCGCTCGACCGGCGAGGTCATGGGCTGGGACAAGTCGTTCCCCCGCGCCTTCCTCAAGGCGCAGATGGGCGCGGGCACGCATCTGCCAAGCGCCGGCCGGGTGTTCATCTCGATCAAGGACGACGACAAGGCCGCCCCGATGCTCGAGGCGGCGCGCATTCTGGCCGATCTGGGCTTTTCGGTGCTGGCCACCCGCGGCACGGCGGCGTGGCTGAACGAGAACGGCGTTGCCGCCGAAACCGTCAACAAGGTCTACGAGGGCGGGCGCACCATCGTCGATCGGCTGAAGGATGGCGAGGTGCAGCTGGTGTTCAACACCACCGAGGGCGCGCAGGCCGTGGAAGACAGCCGCGACATTCGCGCCGTCGCGCTCTATGACAAGATCCCCTATTTCACCACTGCCGCCGGCGCCCATGCCGCGGCTCTGGCGATCAAGGCCCGCGAAGAGGGCGAGATCGAGGTCCGCGCGCTTCAGGTCTAGAGGCATGCCCCGAAGGGGCGCGCGCCCGGGCGCGGCGAGCCTTGGGGGCCTCAGCCGGCCGGTTGCGCAACCTCGCCCGGCCCGG
>RFKM01000013.1 GCA_003694465.1 Alphaproteobacteria bacterium | reverse complement strand
GGTTTCGTTTGGGCGTTTGCCCCGGTTACGGTGGCCCAGGTGCGGGCGCTCGGTGTTGCAGTGGGCGAGCCATTCGTCGAGGTCGTCCTGGAGTGCCTTTATGGTCTCGAAAAAGGTCTCTTGCATTTTTTACCCGGAAGAACTCGTCCAGCACGGTGCGGTTGGAGCGCTCGACAAAGCCATTGGTCTTCGGGGAATGGACCTCGGTTCGGCGGGGCTCGAAGCCGTTCAGGCCGCTGTAGAGTTCGTAGGGGTGCTCCTCGGCCCCGCGGAACACACGGACAATGTCGGTGAGCGCCACTTTAACCCGCGGACCGAGATTGCAGTAGACGGGCAGCACGTCATTGTGCAACATCGCCCCGCTGAAGGAAAATTTACCCGTATGAAATTTTCAACGCACGACGAACTCGGCATGCAATGCGCCGGCAGCCTTGATGCTCTTCAGGATGTCGATCATGTCTCGGGGGGAGACCCCCAGCGCATTCAGTCCGGCGACAACGTCGGAAAGTGATGCTCCGTCCGGAATTTCTGCAAGACCGGTGCTAGGTTCCTGCTGGATCGATGCGGTCGTCCGCGGAACGACGATAGTGTCTCCACTCGAAAACGGATTCGGTTGAACGACCAACGGCTGCTCTGAGACGCGCAACGTCAAATTGCCCTGGCTGACGGCGACATGCCCGATTCGGACATTCTCACCCATCACGATCGTTCCGGATCTTTGGTCGACCACCACGCGCGCCTTGCGCTCTGGCTCAATCCTGATGTTCTCAACCTCTCCAATTGCATGCGCGGGAGAAATCGCCTGAGTAGCGGCAATGTCCAAGACGACCGTTCCCGCATCCAGCATTCTCGAAACAACCTTTCCAAATCTGGCATTTATCGCCGTTTCGATTTTTTCGGCCGTCGTGAAATCGGGTTCTCGCAACGCCAGACGAACCGTCTTGAGCGTCGCAAAGTCAAACTCGACTTCTCGTTCGACCCGCGCCCCGGAAGGAATTACCCCCGAAGTCGGCACGCCCGAAACCACCGTGTCGCCCTGCCCGCTCGCAGATGCTCCGCCGGCAATGACCGTGCCTTGCGCGACCGCGTATATCTGACCATCGGCCGCCTTGAGCGGCGTCATGATCAAGGTGCCTCCCAGCAGGCTTTTTGCATCACCGATTGCCGAAACCGTCACATCTATCGTCGCTCCGGCGCGTGAAAACGGGGGCAGTGTTGCAGTGGCAAGGACTGCCGCAACATTCTTTGGCCTGAATTTTTCCCCGGTAACATTCACGCCAAGCCGTTCGAGGATGTTTGTCATGATTTCTTCGGTGAACGGCGAATTGCGAAGGCCGTCTCCCGTCCCGTTCAAGCCGACGACCAGCCCGTAGCCGACGAGATCATTTCCTCGCACGCCGTCGAATTCGACCAGGTCCTTGAGCCGGATCGTCTCGCCGACGGCGGTGACTGGGGCAAGCCCGGCCAAAAGGATCAGGGCAAGGGTCAAGTATTTTCCGATCATCTCATGAAATCCGTGAATGAAAGGTCGGCTATGCGAGCTGTCGCGGCATAGAGCGTTTCCAGCCGCGAACGGACCGCCTGCAACTCGGTGGCGGTTTCGTAAGGATCCGCGGAGATCAGTTCGCTCTTTGCAAGTTCGAAAGCCTCTGCCTGTGACCCGTTTTTCGTAGTCGCCTCATCAAGGCGTGCCTGTTGAACGCCGAGATCCGCCCGCATCTGAGTCATCATACCATCGGCCGCCATGAGACGCGTGGCTGCCGCCGATGCAATTTCCTTGCCAGCGGACGGGTTTCCGGGCAATGACGCGTCGGCGGCGAGGCTGGCGAGGGTCAGGCCTTTCAGAAATTCCCGAATGGCAGGATCATCGGCCCGCGCCTCCATCGACAACGTCTCGCCGTCGCCAATTGGAAACGGTCCGAGATTGTCGGTTGAACCCAGATACGCGTCGCTCTCAAACCCGCCTCCGGGTGTGTCGAACCAATCGTCGACCGCCTGGATAAACCCTTCGACGGTCGTCTCGCCGGCCACGGCTGCCTTGATGCTTTGCAGAAGCGTTTTTCCATCGACCAACGCCTGGCTATCCGATGCCGCGCCGGCAAAAACGGATCGACCGCCGAATCGAAGGTTCAAACGGGAGGTTGCGGCGGACAATTTCTGTTGCGCGTCGGTTGACAGGGTGTCGATCAAACTGGCTTCGCCAGTGTCTGCCGCCTGAAGCAGCCCCGGAGAAATGTCGCGACCAAGGCCCTGAATATCCTCGAGGGATGTTTGCGCGGCGGACAGAAACGACTCGAGCTCGGCATTGGCCGACGAATAGGATTTCAAAACTGTCAACGAACGCTCGATGGCCGCGAGAGGCCCGAAATCGCCGGAGATGGACGACCGCAGATCCTGCTTCTGGCCCGTTGACACTTCCTTGACCAGGCGAGTCATGTCGGCCTTCATCTGGCCGGAGAGTTGCCGAAGTTGGAAAGCGGACGCCAGGTCACCTATCGAAAAGAACGTCATGGTCACATTCCAATCAGGACATTGATCAGGTCATCGATCGTTGTGATCACCTTCGCATTGGCGGCGAAGGCCTGTTCGATGAGCATGAGTTTCTGCATTTCCTGGTCGGTATCGACGCCTCCTTCGAGCTCCATGTTCTTGAGGCTGGATTGTTCGGCTGACGCGAAACCCTTGCGGGCCCCTGCGTCTTGCGCGTCGGTTGATGCGAGGCTGAGCAAATCTCCCGCAAGTTCGTTTGCGGACCTCGACAAGGCCGAGAGGCCGGGAACCGACGAAGGCCGGCCTTGAGAAAGGGTGGACACCAGGTCGTTGAGCAGCCCGGCCGCCCCGGGGTTGCCAGGGGTGGGTGCGCCCAAGCCGTCGCGCAGGCGCCATACTTCTCCACCCTGCGCGGGGTCGACGAGGGCGTTCACCTCGATTCGGGCCGACAAACCCAGTTCATTCACCGGATCGAAGGTTGCGCCCGCGTCGGTAAACAGCCCCGGATCGCCCGCTGCGCGGGTGAGATCCAGTGCCGGGTCCTGGAACCGTTCGACGAGGTCTCGGGCAAATCCGTCCATCTGGGATTGGGCGCGCGTTGCGTGCACATCGCGAACCTCGAAAAGCGCCGCGAGGCTGCCGCCGGCGATCGGCCCGCGATCGTTCTGTGTGTTCACCTCGTTGCCGTTGATCGTGAGCCCGGACAGCGCACCGCTTTCGAGGGTCATGTCCGGGACGATGGTGTTGACCGGCGTGAAGGAAAGCTCGGCGGCGCGCCCGTCAAGCAGGACTGCGCCGCCAGTGGTGAACAAGGCGACCATGCCGAATTCCCGCTGGACCGAGCGCATTGGAACGATGGTCGAAATTCCATCAATCGTTTGCTGGCGCAAATCGACGAGGGAGGAGGCGTCTTCCCCGCGTGCGATCGTTTGCCTGATCTTGTAGTTCAGACTCTGAACCTTGTTCAGACCAGCATTCAGCTGATCGACCTGCCGGGCGATCTCCTTGTCGGCCTCGAGACGTGCAGTCTGGATACTGTCGGACGTTTCGTTCAGGAATCCGGCGAGGGACCGGGCGGCGTCGACCACCGAAGACAGGCGCGCGTCGCGGTCGGGGCGGGCAGCCGCTTCAACGAGAGCGGCTTCGAGTCGGGAGACCCTGCCAGAGAGCGAGCCGGCCTCGGTGGGCGGGCCAAGCATCGTTTCAAAGTCCGATTTGAAATCGGCGATGGTGCTCGCATATCCCGCAGAGGCATCGGCGAGGCGGCGATTACCCACGACGATTTCGTCGACTTCGCGGCGCACGCCAGTGACATTGACGCCGGTGGACGAACCGACCCCGCTATAACGCGGCGTGAGCGATATCTCCCGCCGGCCATAGCCCGGTGTTCCAGCATTGGCGACGTTGGACGATACCAGTTCCGCGGCCTTGGATTGCGCGGCGAGGCCTGACAGGGCGTTGGCGAGGGATCCGGTAATCGACATTGTCAGGCCCCGCTCAATTCATCACCGCTTGATGTTGGTGGTTTCCTGCAGCATCTCGTCGACGGTCTGGATGACCTTTGCGTTCGACGAGTATGCCCGCTGCGTCTGGATCAGGTTGGTCAATTCGCCGGCAACATCGGTTGTCGAACCTTCACGGGTGAAGCCGACCACTTCGCCGGTCGGACCCTCCCCGGCATCCCAGAGAAAGTAGGATCCGGATTCCGCCGAAATCTGATAGGTCTGGTTGGACTTCGAGATCAGTCCATTGGGGTTGGGAACATCGACGAGGGGCACTTGATAGATCGTCCGGGTAAAGCCGGTGTCATAGGTCGCCGTGACATAGCCGTTTACATCGACCTCGACGGAGGTCAGGTTGCCGGTTGGCGAGCCGTCCTTGGTGATGGAGACGGGCGCGAAACTGTCGGAGAGCTGCGTCAGACCGCTCGGATCGCCGATCTTGCCGATTGCGACCGACATCGAACCGCCGGCAACCGTGAGATCGAGCGTGCCGGTTGTCGCGTCATAATTCCCGCCAGACAGGCGTGTCACGGAAGCAAGCGTTCCGCCATTGGTTCGGGAATCGTCGAAGACCAGGGTATATTCCCCGATGGTGGCCCCGGAGGAGGCGCTGTCGGAAATCGTCATCGTCCAGGTATTCGTCGCCGGGTCGCCCGACGCCGCGGGCAGGGTCGGCGTGAAGGAGATCTCAAGCGTTTCCGACGTTCCGAGATTGCCGAAATACGGGACCGACAGAGGCAGGGTGTCACCGCTGGCGCCATACTGGGTATCGGTCGCCGGAAGGTTCACCCCGAGATTGATCTCGGTGGTCGGATCGCCCGATTGCTGGTTGACCTGCACCTTGACCGGTTCCAGCGCGGTTGCGGTATCGCGGGGATAGGATGCCACGTGTCCGTCGGCATCGGCCGGCCAGCCGAGCAGCATGAGCCCGGTTTCGGTCTTCAGATATCCGTTCTCGTCGGTTCGGAACGAGCCGGTTGTTGTCACCAGCATGGGCCGCTCCTGCGGGGATTTCGACAGGAACCCTTCCTGCAGGACCGGCAGCATCCCCCGCCCCGAGACCGCGATATCGAGCGGATTCGACGTCGAAATGAGCGGGCCATGCTCGTCAATCAGGCGTTGGGTAGTGGCCCAGACGCCGCCGGCGGAATATTTGCCGCTGCCGGCATTCCCAGTGATCACGAGAGATTCGAAATCGACCGTCGCGCGCTTGTATCCGAATGTGCCCGAGTTGGCGATGTTGTCGGAAATGGCGGCGAGGCGAGTCGCGTTTGCATTCAGGCCGGCGACGCCGGCGCTCAACGAGGATGAGATGGTCATGCTGCGCCTTTCTGCTGCAACTTCTGCAGCAAGGCATACGCTCGGCCCGTTAATATCCGCCTAACGCCCGAGGACGACTCGCAAATTCAGCGATTTTCGCGCAGCAGGACGATCTTGATCCGATTGTTTTCGGGGGCCATCGTGTTCTGGGCAGCGGGCTCGCGGTCGGCATGACCGGTGACGCGCTTCAGCCGCTCCGGCGGCACGCCTGCACCTTCGAGCAGTGCGCGCACGCGCGAGGCGCGTTCCGCGGAAAGGTCCCACACGGTTTGCCGGGCACGAACGACGGGTTGTGCCGCGACATAGCCCTCGACGGCGATTCCGTTCCGAACGAGTTTGCTCGCTTCGGCGATCATCCGCACGAGCTCTTCAAGAACCGGCTGTGGCTCGGCCGTGTCGGCCACAAAGAGGGATTCGTCGGGCAGGTCATGGAGTTCGATGACCAACCCTTCGTCCGTCAGCCTGGTCACGATGTATCGCTGGAGAAGTTCGCTCACCATGCTCTCGCCGGATTTCGCCGAAAGCTGTTTGTCGACCTCCTCGAGCGCCTTGGTCTCTTGGTCCGCCTGGTCGCTCGAATCGGGCTGTTGGTCGATCACCTGGCTCGGGACACCGCCCGTTCCGGTCTGCACCAGCGTCTGGTCGGCAAATATGCTGTCGCCGCCGAATGCCCCGTCGCCACCGCCCGAGGCTCGCATGATCGGCACGGTCGGGCTGAAGTAGTCGGCAATGCCCTTGCGTTGTTTTTCGGTTGTCGCGTTCAGAAGCCACATCAACATGAAGAAGGCCATCATGGCCGTCACGAAGTCGGCATAGGCAACTTTCCAGGCCCCGCCATGGTGGCCGCCGCCGCTGACCTTCTTGACCTTCTTGATGATGGGCGCATTGGCTTGCGCGCTCATCCCACACCTCACATTTCACCCGGAGACATTGATACGCTCCCCGGGTTAACGCGGCGCTAAGACTCGCGCTCACGGGCGGAAATCTTCCTGTTTGGTTAACGCGGCTGCCGTCGGGTTTCGACCTACAGCAGGTTGTCGAGCCCGCGCACGAGGCCGGTGAGCGACGGCGCCTTGCGGGCGGCGAGCAACGTCCCGTCGGCATAGATGCTCGCGTCGGTGCCCGCATCATGGGTGATGGTCAGGCGCGAATTGCCGTGCGCGAAAGTACTTGTGACGGTGGCGGCGTATCCGGGAAGCCTCAGCGAATGCACCTGCACACCGCCCACCGTGCCGCCGCGCAGCCCCGGCTCTCCCAGCACCTCGGAGGGCGACACTTCGAAGGCCGGTTTCTTGATTTCGCCCATGCGCTCGGCCAGTTCGCGCGCCGTTCCGGTGGGGGCGTCGATCTTCGAGGGCTTGGCGTAGTCGATGATCTCGAACCAGTCGAGATACTCGGCGGCCATCAGGGAAAACCGCGTCATCAGCGCCGCCGTCAGGGCGAAGTTTCCGGATGCGACCACGCCGACCCCCCGCGCCCGGGCTTCGGCGTCGATCTCGGCGAAGTCCGCCGCCGTCAGCCCGGAGGTTCCGATCACGACAGAGCGCCCGGCCGCGATGGCCGCCATGGCATGATCCTTGACGCAGCCGGGGGCCGTGTAGTCGATCAGAACGTCAAACGGCGGGCCGGCGAGGGCCTCTTCCACCGTCCCGAAGCAGGGAACGCCGCAAACCTCGCTGCCAGCCGCCCGGCGAGCGACGGCGGAAACCAGTTCAATGTCATCTGCCGCGCGCGCCGCTTCGGCAACGGCAGATCCTGTCCAACCCGTGGCCCCGGCCACGCAAACCCGTGTCATCGACCGCTCCTTGACTTCGTTGCGCTTGCAACGATACCATCGACCTGCGACAGGATGTAGCAGTTTCGCAGGAGAAACACCATGGACCGCGAGATCGTGAAGGCCGAATCGGGGGGGCTCAACCCCGGATACATGCCCGGTTTCGGCAATGACTTCGAGACCGAGGCCCTCCCCGGTGCGCTGCCCCGGGGCCAGAACAGCCCGCAGAAATGCGCCTATGGCCTCTATGCCGAGCAACTTTCCGGCACCGCCTTCACCGCGCCGCGCGGGCAGAACGAGCGCACCTGGTGCTACCGGATCCGGCCTTCGGTCAAACACGTCGGGCGGTTTCGCAAGATCGAGATACCGCTGTGGAAATCGGCGCCGAACATCGACCCGGAGGTGATCTCGCTCGGCCAGTATCGGTGGGATCCGCTGCCCCATGCCGACGAACCGCTCACCTTCGTGACCGGCATGCGCACGATGACAACCGCCGGCGACGTGAACACGCAGGTCGGTATGGCCGCGCATGTCTATCTCGCCAACACGTCGATGGAAGACGACTATTTCTTCTCGGCCGATTCCGAGTTGCTCGTCGTGCCCCAGCAGGGGCTTTTGCGCTTTCATACCGAGCTTGGAGTCATTGACCTCGCCCCGAAGGAAATCGCCATCCTGCCGCGCGGCATGATCTTCCGGGTCGAAGTCGTCGAAGGGCCGGCGCGAGGCTTCGTTTGCGAGAACTACGGGCAGAAGTTCGATCTGCCCAACCGTGGGCCGATCGGCGCGAACTGCCTGGCCAACCCGCGCGACTTTCTCACCCCCGTCGCCGCCTTCGAAGACCGCGAGGCGCCCTCGACCGTCACCGTCAAGTGGTGCGGCCAGTTTCACCGGACGGAGATCGACCACAGCCCACTCGACGTGGTTGCCTGGCACGGCAACTACGTGCCGGTGAAATATGACCTGACCACCTATTCGCCAGTCGGCGCGATCCTTTTCGACCACCCCGACCCGTCGATCTTCACGGTGCTGACCGCCCCTTCGGGCCAGCCCGGCACCGCCAATATCGATTTCGTCCTGTTCCGCGAGCGCTGGATGGTGGCCGAGCACACCTTCCGTCCGCCCTGGTATCACCGCAACATCATGTCGGAGCTGATGGGCAACATCTACGGCCAGTATGATGCCAAGCCCGAGGGCTTCGTGCCCGGCGGGATCAGCCTGCACAACATGATGCTGCCGCATGGGCCCGATGCCGACGCCTTCGAGGCTGCGTCAAATGAACCGTTGCGCCCCCACAAGCTCGACAACACCATGAGCTTCATGTTCGAGACCCGCTTTCCGCAGCATGTCACCGAGTTCGCCGCGCGCCACGCGCCGCTGCAGGAAAACTACATCGACTGCTGGGCGGGGCTGGAAAAGAAGTTCGACGGCACGCCGGGTGAGAAATGACAGCCTCGGTCACCCTTCTCGGCACCAAGGGCGGGCCGGCCATTCGCCCCGGCACGCCGATGCCGACGGCAATTCTGGTCCGCATGGCCGGGCTCAACATCGTGGTCGATGCCGGACTTGGAGTGGCGCGCGGGCTGTGCGACGCCGGCGTGCCGCTGACCGACATCGACGCCATCGTGATCACCCATCTGCACTCCGACCATTACCTCGAACTCGGCCCGCTCCTGCACACCGCGTGGACGGCCGGGCTGAAGCGGCCGGTGCCGGTGTTCGGCCCCGCGGGGCTGGCCGATTACTGGGCGGGCTTTCTCGCCTCGATGGCGTTCGACATCGCCCTGCGCATCCGCGACGAGGGCCGGCCCGATCTGGCCTCGCTCGTCCGGCTCGGGGGGCTTGACGAATCGGGCCTCGAGATCGGCCCGGTCCGCATTCGGGCGATGAAGAACCAGCATCCGCCGATCAAGGAGAGCTTCGCCCTGCGGCTCGAGGCGGGCGGGGCGTCTTTCGTGCTGTCGGGCGACACCGCCGCGATGGACGAAATGGCCACCTTCGCCGACGGCGCCGATCTGCTGGTGCACGAGGCAATGCTTTCGGCCGGCGTCGATGCGCTTTGCGCCCGGGTCGGCAATGGCGACGAGCGCCTCAAGCGCCATCTCCTGCGAGCCCATACCCCCGCCGCCGAGGCCGGCCGGATCGCCGCCCGGGCCGGAGTCGGGGCTCTGGCCCTCAACCACCTCGTGCCCTCCGACGACCCCGACTTCACCGAGGCCGACTGGATCGCGGAAGTGCGCCAGACATGGACCGGCCCGCTTCACGTCGGCCGCGACGGAATGACCATACCACTCGACCGAAAGGCAAGCTGATGGCTCTGATCAAGTCCTGGATCGAAAGCGCCAATGCGCCCGAGACGCCCTTCCCGCTCAACAACCTGCCCTATGGTGTCTTTTCGGTGGGCGAGGGCGATCTGCGTTGCGGCGTGGCGATCGGCGACCGGATCGTCGATGTCACCGGGCTCGAGGCCGCCGGCATCCTGCGGGCTGATCCCGATGCCGACGTGCTCGACGCGCCGTTCTGGAACGATTTCATGGAACTCGGCCCTGAGGCTTGGGCGCGTTTTCGCGCGGCACTGACCCAGATGCTCGCCGAGGGCGCCCCCGAGCGCGTGCAGGATGAGATCACGACCTTTTCCGTGCCGATGGCCGAGGCAACGCTGCACATGCCGTTCCAGGTGGCGGAATATACCGATTTCTATGCCGGCAAGAACCATGCCTTCAACGTCGGCACGATGTTTCGCGGGCCCGAGAATGCCCTGCCGCCCAACTGGCTTTCGATTCCCATCGGCTACAACGGGCGCGCCTCGTCGGTGGTCGTCTCGGGCACGCCGGTGCGCCGGCCATGGGGGCAACTCAAGGCCCCCGATGCCGAGCTTCCGGTGTTTGCCCCGTCGCGGCGTTTCGATTTCGAGCTCGAGCTTGGGGCGATCGTCGGGCAGGCCTCGCAGGGGCCGGTGACGGTGGACGAGGCCGAAGAGATGATCTTCGGATACGTCCTGCTCAACGACTGGTCCGCGCGCGACATCCAGGCTTGGGAATATCAGCCCCTCGGCCCCTTCCAGGGCAAGGCCACGGCAACGACCATCAGCCCCTGGATCGTGACCCGGGCGGCGCTCGAGCCCTTCCGGGTGCCAACCCCTCCGCGCGAGCGCCCGCTCTTGCCCTATCTCGAGGAGCACCGCCCCGGCCTTTACGACATCGACCTCGAAGTGCGCCTTGCCCCCGAGGGCAAGCCGGCGACGACGATCAGCCGCACCAATTACCGCGAGATGTATTACTCGTCGGCCCAGCAACTGGCCCATCACACCACCAGCGGCTGCCCGATGCGGGTGGGCGATCTGCTCGGCTCCGGCACCATCTCCGGGGCCACCAAGCCCGAACGCGGATCGCTTCTGGAACTGAGCTGGGGCGGCAAGGAGCCGCTGACCCTCGACAGCGGCGAGACGCGCACCTTCCTCGAGGACGGCGACACGCTGACCCTGTTCGGCGCCGCGCGGGGCGAGGGCTTTACCATCGGGTTCGGCGCCTGCAGCGGCACGCTTCTGCCAGCGCTGGAAGACCCCTATGCGCGATAGGCGTTGCACTGGCCGGCCCGAGGGCCGAAACTCGCGCCATGGTATCTGATTGAAAGGAGATCACCTTGCGTATTCTTCCCCTCGCCCTTGCCGCCGGCCTCGCCCTTGCCGCACCCGCCTTCGCCGACGAGGCCACCGATCTGGCCCGGCAATATGCCGAAATGCCCGCGGTTCAGGGCATGTTCGATGACGTCTTTTCGCCCGAAGCCATGGCCCAGCAGTTCCGCGCGGGTCTGCCGGCCGACATGACGATCAGCGACGACCAGCTGGCCCGCGTCGGCGGGATCCTGTCGGGCATGCTCGACAAGCTGCGCCCGCAACTGACCGAGATCATGATCTCGTCGATGGCCAGCCAGTTCAGCCCCGCCGAGATCAGCGCCCTGATCGACTTCTACGCCTCCGAGCACGGGGCCGCGGTCATGCGCAAGATGCAGCCCTACATGCAGGACGTCATGGCCCAGTTCATGCCGCTCATGCAGGCCGAACAGCAGCAGGTCCTGCCGCAGATCATCGACATCATGAAGGAGTAGAGAATGACAAAGGCCTTTGCCTCTCAGGGCGACCTGACCGAAAAGCAGATCAGTTTCACCGAGATCGGCGAGGGGCTTTATGCCTTCACCGCCGAGGGCGACCCAAACTCCGGGGTCATCATCGGCGATGACAGCGTCATGGTCGTCGAGGCACAGGCCACTCCCCGCCTTGCGAACAAGGTGATCGAAAAGATCCGCGGCGTCACCGACAAGCCCATCACCCATGTGGTGCTGACCCATTACCACGCCGTGCGGGTGCTGGGGGCCTCGGCCTTTGGCGCCGGGCAGATCATCATGTCGGACAAGGCCCGGGCGATGGTCGTCGAGCGCGGGCAGGAAGACTGGGACAGCGAGTTCCAGCGCTTCCCGCGCCTGTTCGAGGGGCACGAGAGCATCCCCGGCCTGACTTGGCCGACCACGACGTTTTCGGGGCGGATGACGGTCTATCTCGGCAAGCGCCGGGTCGATCTCATGCAGCTCGGCCGCGCCCATACTGCCGGCGACATCGTGATTCACGTGCCCGACCAGAACGTGATGTTCACCGGCGACATCGTCGAATACCACTCGGCCTGCTATTGCGGCGACGGCCATTTCAACGACTGGCCCAAGACCCTCGAGGCGATCCGCGCCTTCAACCCCGACGCCATCGCGCCCGGGCGCGGGGATGCGCTCGTCGGCCACGAGATGGTCAATGCGGCCATCGATCTGACGAAGGATTTCGTCCAGTCCACCTATCGCCCGGCCCAGGCCGTGGCGGCGCGTGGCGGCACGCTGAAGGAAGCCTGGGAGGCGATCCGCGCCGAGTGCGACCCGAAGTTTTCCGATTATGCCATCTACGAGCACTGCCTGCCATTCAATGCCGCGCGCGCCTATGACGAGGCCCGCGGCATCGACACGCCCCGCATCTGGACGGCCCAGCGCGACCTCGAGATGTGGGAACAGCTCCAGGGCTGACCCTGCGCCCCCGCCCTGCCCGGACCCCGGGCACGGCACACCGTTCACACCAGCCGGAACACGACCATGTCCAGGATTTTCGAAACGCCCCTCTACCCCTACACGCGCTCTGCCGACCAGGATGCGCTTGACCCGGTTCGCCACAAGGTGGTGATCGTCGGGGCCGGGCCGATCGGGCTCGGGCTGGCGATCGACCTCGCGCTCAAGGATGTCGAAGTCCTCGTGCTCGACGACAACGACAAGGTCAGCTACGGCTCGCGAGCGATCTGCTTTGCCCAGCGCCCGCTGGAGATTCTCGACCGTCTCGGCTGCGCCGCGCCGATGGAGGAAAAGGGGGTCGAGTGGCAACTCGGCAAGGTCTTCTTCGACGAGCGCAAGATCTACGAGTTCAACCTGCAGCCGGAAGAGGGCCACCAGCACCCGGCCTTCATCAACCTGCAGCAATATCACTTCGAGAAATACATGCTCGACCGGCTCCGCGCCCTCGAGGCCGAGGGAAAGCCGATCGAGATTCGCGGGCGCAACCGCGTCGTCGCGATCGGCGATCAGGGCGACCATGTGCATCTGGAGATCGACACCCCCGAAGGCCCCTACGAGCTGGAGGCCGACTGGCTGGTCGCCTGCGACGGGGCCAATTCCTCGACACGCCGGATGCTGGGGCTCGATTTCGTCGGCAAGGTGTTCGAAGACAACTTCCTGATCGCCGACGTGATCATGGACGCCGACTTCCCGACCGAGCGCTGGTTCTGGTTCGACCCGCCCTTCAACCGCGGACAGTCGGCCCTGTTGCACAAGCAGCCCGACAATGTCTGGCGCATCGACTTCCAGATCGGCTGGGACATCGACCGTGAAGAAGAGCTCAAGCCCGAGAACATCGACCGTCGCCTGCGCGCGATGCTGGGCGATGACATCCGCTACGAGCTGGAATGGTCGTCGATCTACACCTTCCAGTGCCGGCGCATGGAGCAATTCCACAAGGGCCGGGTGATCTTCGCCGGTGATGCCGCGCACCAGGTTTCGCCCTTCGGCGCGCGGGGCGCGAACTCGGGCCTGCAGGATACCGACAACCTCGCCTGGAAGCTCGAGCTGATCGTCAAGGGCAAGGCGCCCGAGAGCCTGCTCGAGAGCTATGACATCGAGCGCATCCATGGCGCCGACGAGAACATCCTCAATTCGACCCGCTCGACCGAGTTCATCACGCCAAAGTCGGAAATGTCGCGCATCCTGCGCGATGCCGTGCTCGACCTTGCCGACCGGTTCGAATTCGCCCGCCCGCTGGTCAATTCCGGGCGCCTGAGCGTG
>RFKM01000090.1 GCA_003694465.1 Alphaproteobacteria bacterium | reverse complement strand
GGCGCGGGCAGCGGGGAAGCGCCGCCGGCCCCCGGGCTTGCCGCGCGCCGGCCCATGTGCCACCCTCGCGCCGCCCGCCCCGGCCTGCCGAAAGGGGCCGGGGGGCGAGCGCCTTGCCATCCGGGGGGGCCTGAATGGCCGAGACCACTGACACCACCATCGCCACGCCGCACCGCCGGCTCGATGCCTATGTCGCCACGCCCGAAGGGGCGGGGCCGTGGCCGGGGGTGGTGGTCCTGCACGATATTCTGGGCCTCACCCCGGTGGCGCGCGGTCATGCCGACTGGCTGGCGGGCGAGGGTTTTCTGGCGGTGGTGCCCGACCTCTTTACCGGCGGCGGCCGGGTGCGCTGCATCCGGGCGATCTTCCGCGCCATGGCGGCGCGCTCCGGCCCGGCCTTCGACGAGGTTTCGGCAGTGCGCGACTGGCTGCGCGCCCGGCCCGAATGCAGCGGCAAGGTCGGGGTCATCGGCTTCTGCATGGGGGGCGGCTTCGCCCTGCTGCTGGCCGGCGAGGGCGGCTATGACGCCGCTTCGGTGAATTACGGCGAGGTGCCGGATGACGTCGAGGCGCTGCTGGCGGGGGCCTGCCCGATCGTCGGCAGTTTCGGCGCGAAGGACCGGCTCTTCCGGGGCGGGGCGGCGCGGCTGGAACGGGCCGCCCGGGCCGCCGGCCTTGCCCATGACATCAAGGAATATCCCGAGGCGGGCCATTCCTTCATGGACGATCACAAGGGCCTTTTCATGCGCCTCGCCCGGGTGGCGATCGGTGGCTACCGAGCCAAGGAGGCCGCCGATGCGCGGGCCCGGATCGTGCGATTCTTCCGGGCCCATCTGGGCTGACTTGCGCGGCTCAGGCCGGCGCGGCCACCGCCTCTGGCCGGCGCGCGAGGCGCCGCAACACGGCAAAGCCGACCAGAGCCGAGATCACCGAGGCCGACAGCACGCCGAGGCGCACCTCGTTCATCAGCGCCGCGCTCTCGAAGCTCAGCCCGCCGATGAACAGCGACATGGTAAAGCCGATCCCGGCCAGCGCCGAAAGCCCGTAGATATGGCCCCAACCGACGCCGTCGGGCAGGCGCGCCAGCCCCGAGCGGACCATCAGCCATGTGGCGCCGAAGACGCCGATCTGCTTGCCGAGCACGAGGCCGGCGACGATTCCGAGGGTCAGCGGCGAGGTGATCGCCTCTGCGCTCAGCCCCGAAAGCTCGACCCCGGCATTGGCAAAGGCAAAGACCGGCACGATGAAGAAGCCGACCCAGGGCGAGAGCGCATGTTCGAGGCTGTGCAGGGGCGATTTGCCCCAGCGGTCTTTCAGCGGGATGAAGAAGGCCGTGATGACGCCGGCAAGGGTGGCATGAACCCCCGATTTCAGCACCAGCACCCAGAGCACCACCCCCAGCAGCAGGATCGGCGCGGTGCGGTGGCTGCCGCGGGCGTTGAGCAGCGCCATGCCGGCCAGCGGGGCAAGGGCGAGGGCGAGATAGAGCGGCTTCAGGCTGGCGGTATAGAACAGCGCGATGATGACGATGGCGCCGAGGTCGTCGAGAATCGCCAGCGTCAGCAGGAACAGCTTGAGCGCCGCCGGGGCGCGGCTGCCGACCAGCGCCAGCAGGCCGAGGGCGAAGGCGATGTCGGTTGCGGCCGGAATCGCCCAGCCGGGCAGGGTTTCGGGCGAAGACCAGTTGAACGCGGCAAAAACCAGCGCCGGAACCGCCATGCCGCCGACGGCGGCGATCCCCGGCAGGGCGACATCGCGCGGGTTCTTGAGCTTGCCCTCCAGCATCTCGCCCTTCAGTTCGAGCCCGATCAGCAGGAAGAACACCGCCATGAGCCCGTCGTTGATCCACAGGATCAGCGGCTTGGCCAGCCCCTCGCCGTTGAGGGTGATGGCGAGTTTGGCCGACAGCGCCCCCTCGTAGAGCGGCGCGAGCGCCGAGTTGGCCACGATCAGCGCCGCCACCGCCGCCGCCATGAGCACAACGCCACCGGCCGCCTCGTGCCGAAACAGCCGTTCAAGTCTTGAAATCATCGGTCCCTCATTCGTTTCACCCCAGATGGGGGGCGCCGGCGGGGCGATCAAGGGCGCGGCGGCCGGAATGCGGTTTCGCGCCGCCGCCTTGCGTGGCAGAATGGCGCCGCGAAGGCCGGGAAGGAAGCAGGAAGGCGGGCAATGTCGCTCTGGAGCAGGATCAGGAAGGCGGTGTCGGCCCTCGGCTCGGGCGAGAGCCTCGCCGAAGTCTTTTCGCATCTGCGCGCGCCGCCCGAGCGTAGCGTCGCCTTCGCCATTGCCGTGATCGCGCTCGGGGCAAAGATGGCCAAGGCCGACGGCCACGTCACGCGCAACGAGGTGGCCGCCTTCCGCGAGGTCTTCACCATTCCGAAGGGCGAGGAAAAGAACGCCGCCCGGGTCTTCAACCTTGCCCGCGGCGATGTCGCCGGGTTCGAGACCTATGCCCGCCGGATCCGCGACCTGTTCGGCCCCCGCCACCCGGCGCTGTGCGACCTGATGGAGGGGCTTTTCCACATCGCCATGGCCGACGGCACCTATCACCCCGCCGAGGATGATTTTCTTGCCCGCGTCGCGGAGATCTTCGGCATCGACGAGCACCGCTTTCGGGCGTTGCGCGCGCGCTTCGTGCCCGATGCGCCCCCGGACCCCTACGCCGTGCTCGGGGTCTCGCCCGATGCGCCGCTCGACGAGGTGCGCCGGGCCTGGCGCGAGGCGGTGCGCGCCTCTCATCCCGACCAGCTCATGGCGCGCGGGGTTCCGGAAGAGGCGGTCAAGATCGCCGAGAAACACCTGATCGCCATCAACCGCGCCTGGGAGGAGATCCAGCAGGAACGGGGCTGAGACGGCGCCGGGGGAGGGCCATGCGCATCGCGACCTACAATGTCGAATGGTTCAACGCCCTTTTCGACGACGACGGCAACCTGCTGGAAGACGACCAGTGGTCGGCGCGCCAGAACGTCACCCGGCGCGAGCAGCTCGCGGCGCTGGGCATCGTCTTCGCGGCGCTGGATGCCGACGCGGTGATGGTGATCGAGGCGCCCGACGACAACCGCCGCCGCTCGACGGTGCGCGCGCTCGAGAATTTCGCCCATGTCTGCGGGCTGCGCGCGCGCCGGGCGCTGCTGGGGTTTCGCAACGAGACCCAGCAGGAGATCGCCCTGCTCTACAACCCCGACGTGATGACGGCGGTGCACGATCCGCTCGGCGAGGAGACGGGGAAGAAGGGCGCGCGCGATGCCCCGCGCTTTGACGGGGTGTTCCGCTTCGACATCGACATCGACGCCCGGCCCGACCTCATCACCTTTTCCAAGCCGCCGCTCGAGGCGAAGGTGACGCTGAAGGAAACCGGCAAGGTCTTGCGAATGATTGGCGTGCATCTGAAATCGAAGGCGCCGATCGGGGCCGAAACGCCGGAAGCCGTGATGCGCCTTGCCATCGAGAACCGGCGCAAGCAGCTGGCCCAGAGCGTCTGGCTGCGCCAGCGCATCGACCAGCACCTCGCCGCCGGTGACAGCCTCGTGGTGCTCGGCGATTTCAACGATGGCCCGGGGCTGGACGAATTCGAACATCTCTTCGGCCGCTCCAGCATCGAGATCGTGCTCGGCGAGGGCGGGCAGAAGCGCCTGCTCGAACCCCATGCCCGCATGGCGCTGAGCCGCAAGACCGGCGCGCGCCCGAGCACGGCACGGTTTTTCATCGCGCCGGAAAACCGCTACCTCTCGGCGCTGCTCGACTACATCATGCTTTCGCCCGACCTTGCCGCCGCCCATCCGCGCTGGCGCATCTGGCACCCGTTCGACGACCCGGCCTGCTACCGCACCCCGGAGCTGCGCGAGGCGCTGCTCACCGCCTCGGACCATTTCCCGGTGACCGTCGATCTCGACCTGTGAGGCCGCGCGCAGCGGGCACGGGGCGGAGCGGGGCGGCATGCGGCGGGTTCCAATTCGCCCGCTCTGCCCCCCGGAATCCGGGAATCCAGGTCACATACCCATAAACGGGAGTCCCGCGGGCTGATTGTTGTGCTTCACGATCGGCAAAGAGCAGGAGGTGAGCGTGGCGCGATTTGATTT
>RFKM01000012.1 GCA_003694465.1 Alphaproteobacteria bacterium | reverse complement strand
GTTCTGCCGGCAAGAGGCTATCGGGCGAGGCGGCGGCTGTAAAGCGGCGGCGGGATGTGTCGGATCGGCCACGGCCAGCGGGGCGCGGGCGCCGGCCACGCCCGGGGGGCTTCGGTTTCGCGCCCCCGCGCGGTAACGAGAAGGAAAGGGAGGTCGACGGCGTGAGAAACCGGTTCAGGATGGCAACGCGGGCGTTGGCGGTGGCAGGGGCCGTGCTTGGCCTTGGTGGCGCGCCGGCGCGGGCCGAAACCTTCCCGGCGTGGCCCGACGACCTGTTCACCCTGACCCTGCCCGACGATCTTTTCGTGCCCACGGGCGAGATGCGCTTCGAGAAAGCGACGCGGGTGCTGGCCGAGGCCAGCGGCGGGATTTCGGGCATCGGGGAAGAGCTGTTCCAGATCGCTGCCTTCCCGTTCACCGACACGGCGACCTTTGCCACCGCGGCGCTGGGCCTCGGGGCGCTGGTGCTGGTCGACAAGCCGGCGACGGCCTTCGTGCAGGACAACATCATCAAGCCGGTCGCCCCGTTCGACCTGCCGCGGCCCTTCCCGATGATTCCCTTCGGCACCGACGGCGACCAGTATGCGCTGGGCTTCATTGCCGGGAATTACGCCTATGGCCTTGCCGCCAATGACGAGCGCGCGCAGGTGGCGGCGGTGCTGGCGGCAAAGGCGCTGGCCTATTCCTACCTGACCTCGCATGTGGTGCTGAAGGCGATGTTCGGGCGCAATCGCCCGGTGAGCGACCTTTCCGGCCACAAGGGGCCGACCGGGCCGTTCACCACCAGCCCGTTCGACTTCTTCCAGGGCACGGGGCTGCATCTGAACTCGGTGAAGGCGGGCACCGGCATGCCCTCCTACCATTTCACGTTGTTCTTCTCGCAGGCGCGGGTCTATTCGGCGGTCTACGACAATTCGTGGATTCCCTACCTTGGGGCGGCGGCCCTCATTCTCTCGGCGGCGGAGGGGCACAACCACTGGGTTTCGGACATGGCCGCCGGGGCGCTCATCGGCACCGCCATCGGCAACATGGTGGTGAGCAATTATGAAAAGCGCCGGACGGGGCAGGGGGCGGGGATGCTGATGCCGGTGGTTTCGTCGAATTCGGCCGGGCTGATGTACAGCCTCAGTTTCTGAGCGGCGGCGGGGGAAGGTATTTCATGAAACAGCCCAGGGCATACCTGATGAAGACCGCGCGGCGCATCGCGCTGCTGGCCGCGAGCCTGCTGCCGGTTGCGGCGGGTGCGGCGCGGGCCGAGGGGCTTTCGGCGGGCGTCTGGCCCCGGAACCCCTTTGCCTTCACCCTGTCGGACGAGATCTTCACCGCCCCCGAGGCGCCGCGCTTCGAGACCGCCGCGCGCATCGCTGGTGACGGTCTGGCGACGATCGGCGCGGATCTGGCCGATATTTTCACCTTTCCGATGCGCGATCCCGGCGCTTTCGCGGCCTATGCGCTGGGGGTCGGGGCGCTGGTGCTGATCGACCGGCCGACGACGATTGCCTATCAGGAAACGCTGGTGCCGCTGGGCAAGCGCATCAACTTGCCGCCGCTCGTCGACATGTCGGGCTGGCCGATCAATGTTTCGGTGGACGAGCAATATGTCGGTGCGGCGGTGGCCGGCACATGGGCCTATGGCGTGCTGGCCAATGACGAGCGCGCGCAGGTGGCGGCGATGCTGTCGGCCAAGGCCTTCGGCTATTCCTACCTGACCTCGCATGTTCTGCTGAAGGCGGCCTTCGGGCGCAACCGGCCGGTCCCCGGCCTGCGCGGGCACAGGGGGCCGGTGGGCGATTACACCACCAGCCCGTTCGATTTCTTCAACGCCCCGGGCATCAACCTGAGTTCGGTCACGGCCGGAACGGGGATGCCGTCGTTCCATTTCACCATGTATTACTCGACGGCGCGGGTCTATGCCGGGGTCTATGACAACTGGCTGGTGCCCTATGCGCTGGCCACGGCGCTGGCGCTGCAATCGGCCGAGGGGCACCACCATTGGGTTTCCGACATGGTGGCCGGGGCGCTGATCGGCACCGGGATCGGCAACGTGGTGCTTTCGAACTATCAGGACCGGCGGCGTGAGCGCCTTGGCACCCTGACCCCCGTGGTCAGCAGCAAGGGGGCGGGGGTTCTTTACCAGCTGCGGTTCTGACATCCTGCGGGCGGGCAACCGGGCGCGCGGTCACGCGTGGCCCATGCCCGCCGGGCAGGTCGGGGGAGGCGAAGCCGGCTTTCTGCTTCGCCCGCTCCGAGCCCTGATCAGGCGTGGCGCATCGGCAGGTGGCGTTGCGGATGGGCGATCACGTCGAAGGTCCAGCGGGCGGCGCGGCTGACGGCATTGCGCAGGGCCAGCGCCTGCATGCGGCGCGCTTCGCGCACGATCGCGTCGATCTCGGCCTGGGTCGGGTAGTGGAAGCTTTCGGTTTTCATCGTCATTGCCTTTCGGCTGGGGTTATGCCTGTGCGGCCTTGTCGATGACGATCTAGGACGAAGCGTCCGGCGCGACATCGGACAATTTTCGATTGCCGCCATGTGCCGGACGCATGGAAGCGGCGTCGGGGGCTGCGCCCTGGGCATGGCTGGTATGCCGCAAGGGGGGCCTCCCGCCGGCGGGAGATGGGCGCGATCCGCCCCGCTCACCCGTCTTCGGCAAGCGGGTGGTGCTCGAGAACGAGGCGTTTCAGGCGCTCCTCCAGCACATGGGTATAGATCTCGGTGGTCGAGAGGTCGGCGTGGCCGAGCAGCGTCTGGATCACGCGAAGGTCGGCGCCGTGGGCCAAAAGGTGGGTGGCGAAGGCGTGGCGCAGCTTGTGCGGGCTGACTCTTGCCGGGTCGATCCCCGCCGCCACGGCGATTTGCTTGATCAGCCCGTGGAAGCGGTGCCGGGTCAGGTGCCCCTCGCGCCCGGTGGAGGGAAACAGGAAGGGCGAGGCGGGCCGGCCGGCGGCGCGGGCGCGCTCTTCGGCGCTGTCGCGGGCGGCGAGCCAGGCGCTCAGCGCCGTGCGGGCGGGTTCGGACAGCGGCACCAGCCGTTCCTTCCCGCCTTTGCCGCGCACCAGAAG
>RFKM01000089.1 GCA_003694465.1 Alphaproteobacteria bacterium | reverse complement strand
CGAGGCCCAGCAGCCGCGGCCAGTGCAGCCCGAGGCGCATCGCCGTCTGGGTGAACATCTCGGCAAGCCGCGCCAGATCGCGCCCGGCCTCGACCCCCGCCGCCGGGGTGATCGCCAGCGCCGCCTCGCCCGCCCGCAGCGCCGCAACGGTCTGCGCCACGCCGCAGAGCGAGAAAATCTGCCCGATGCGCGCGCAGACGGCGGAAATCTCCTCGCCGACGAAGACCCGGGCGGCGTTCACCGGCCGGGTCGAGACGATCTCGGCCCTTGCAACCGTGCCGCCCCGCGCGAAGAGGCGCAGCGTCAGGCTGCCGCCGATGTCGCAGGCCGCCGTGCTGGCCATCTTCGCCCCCTATCGGGTGATCGTTTCCGGCCCCATCAGCGCCGTCGGCAGGTAGGTCGAAAGCCACGGCACGTAGGTGACGAGGATCAGGAAGACGAAGAGCACCGCGAGGAAGGGCAGCGCCGCGCGCACCACCGACATCATCGGCATGCCGGCCACGCCGGAGGTGACGAAGAGGTTGAGCCCCACCGGCGGGGTGATCATGCCGATTTCCATGTTCACGACCATGATGATGCCGAGGTGGATCGGATCGACGCCAAGCTCGATGGCGATCGGGAAGACCAGCGGCGCGACGATGACGATCAGCCCCGAGGGCTCCATGAACTGCCCGCCGATGAGCAGGATCAGGTTGACCATGACGAGGAACATGATGCGCCCGAACCCGGCCGAGATCATCGCCTCGGCGATCTGCTGCGGGATCTGCTCGTCGGTAAGGACATGCTTGAGAATCAAGGCGTTGGCGATGATGAACATCAGCATGATGGTCAGCTTGCCGGCCTCGAAGAGGGTGTCGCGCGTGTCGGGGTGCCACAGGGCGGTGACCAGCGTCCAGGGCCGCGAGAGGAGCGATCCCTTGCCCGCGCCCCGGTCGGCCAGCGGCCCCATGTCGCGGTAGATGAAGGTGGCGACGATGAAGGCATAGACCGAGGCCACGGCCGCCGCCTCGGTCGGAGTGAAGATCGCCCCGGTCACCCCGGGGATGCCGTAGATCCCGCCCATGATGATGACGATCAGCAACAGCCCCCAGAGCGCATCGCGGAACGAGTCCCACACCTCGCGCCAGCCGGCCCAGTCGCCCTTCGGCATGTTGCGGATGCGGGCGATCACGTAGATCGCCGTCATCAGCATCAGCCCCGCGACGATGCCCGGGAAGACCCCGGCAAGGAACATCCGCCCCACCGAAACATCGACGGCCGAGGCATAGACGACCATCACGATCGACGGCGGAATGAGAATGCCCAGCGTGCCGGCATTGGCGATCACCCCGGCGGCAAAGTCGCGGCTGTAGCCCACCTGCCGCATGGCGGCGATGACGATGGTGCCGATCGCCACCACCGTGGCTGGCGACGAGCCCGAGAGGGCGGCGAACATCATGCAGGCGAAAACGCCCGAGATCGCCAGCCCGCCGCGCAGGTGCCCGACCACCGCCACGGCAAAGCGGATGATCCGCCGCGCCACCCCGCCGGTCGACATGAAGGACGAGGCGAGGATGAAGAAGGGAATGGCCAGCAGCGTGTAGTGCCCGGCCATCGCCTGATAGAGGCTCTGGGCCACCGAGGCCAGCGAGGTGTCGGAAAACAGCAGGAGGAACAGGATCGAGCTCATCCCGAGGGCCACGGCGATCGGCACTCCGGCCAGAAGCAGCAGCACGATCGAGCCGAAGAGCAGCGCAACATGCATGGATCAGGCCCCCTCGTGCTGGATCTGGTCGATGTCGTCCTCGGCCTCGTGGCTGACGATCAGCGAGTCCTGCGCCCCGGTCCAGATCCGCCATGTCGCCTGCAGAAGCCGGAAGAAGAACAGCGCCACCCCGATGGGCAGCATCGCGTAGGGGATCACCCGCGGCAGCTTGTCATAGGCCTCGCCCTGGTTGATCCAACCCTCCAGAAAGCGCAGGAAGGGCAGCATCGGCACCTGGTCGGTGACGTAGAAGGCGCGGTCGCGCGTGTGGGTGTCGAACCCGGTGGGAAACCAGCGCCCTTCGGTCTGGTAGAGCCCGGCGAAAGGCGCCCAGTAATCCCACGCGCCCTTGAGCATCAGGAAGGCATAGACGAGGCAGACCGCCGCGGCAAACAGCGCCACCAGACGGCGCGGCCCGGCCGGCAGCGCCCCGGTGAGGGCATCGACGCCGAGGTGCATCGTCACCTTCACCCCGTAGGAGATGCCCAGCAGCACCAGCCATGCAAAGAGGATCAGGGTGACCTCGAGCCCCCAGATCAGCGAGGTGTTGAAGACATAGCGCAGCACGACATTGGCAAAGGTGACAGCCACCATCAGCCCGAGAAGCAGCGCGATCGCGGTTTCCTCGAAGCCGCGCGCATGTTTGCCGTCGCTCATCTCGGTCCCTCCCCCGACGAGAAATCTCAAGACGAACGGGGCAGGCCGGCGCCCGGGCCGGCCCGCCCCCCCGGATCAGAACTGCTTGTTGATCTCCTGCGCCGCGGCGATGTTCTCGGCGCCGACATCGGCCTCGAACTTCTCCCAGACCGGCTTCATCGCATCGACCCAGGCCTGCCGCTGCTCGGGCGTCAGCACGCGCACGACGGAGCCGGCGTCGATGATCGCCTGCTTGGCCGCCTCGTTCACCGCGTAGGCCTCGCCGTTGCGGGTTTCCGTCACCTCCTTGACGATCTGGGTGAACTGCGCGCGCACGTCGTCCGGCAGGCTCTCATACCAGTCGACCGAGGTGACCAGCAGGTAGTCGATGATCCCGTGGTTGGTTTCGGTCACGCCGTCCTGCACCTCGTAGAACTTCTTGCCGTAGATGTTCGACCAGGTGTTTTCCTGCCCGTCGACGACTCCGTTCTGCAGCGCGCCATAGACCTCGGAGAAGGCCATCGGCTGGGCGGTGGCGCCGAGCGCCTCCATCTGCGCCACCAGCACGTCGGAGGGCTGGACGCGGAACTTCAGGCCCTTTGCGTCTTCGGGCCAGATCAGCGGCCGGTTGGCCGAGAACTGCTTCATGCCGTTATGCCAGAAGGCAAGGCCCAGCAGGCCGCGACGGACCATGCTTTCCTTCATCGCCTGGCCGGTTTCCGAGTTCTGGAAGGCATCGACCGCGGCCATGTTCTTGAACATGAACGGCAGGTCGAAGATGCGGAAGACCTTGGTGAAGGTCTCGAATTTCGACAGGCTCGGCGCGGCGAGCTGCACGTCGCCGTTGAGCATCGCCTCGAGCACCTGGTTGTCGTTGTAGAGGGTCGAGTTCGGATAGACTTCCATGCAGGCCTTGCCGTCCATCTCCTCGTTGACGCGCTTGGCCAGCAGCGAGGCGGCAATCCCTTTCGGGTGTTTGTCGGTGTTGGTCACATGGCTGAACTTGATGACGATCTCGCCATCGTCGCAGCCGGTGGTGTCGGCCAGCGCCGCGCCGGCGAAGGTGCCGGCGGCAAGGGTCAGCGCGGTGACGGCGGTTGTCAGGAATTTCATCGTTTCAATCCTCCACTTGTTGGAAGTCCGCAAGGGCTTCGGGGGGCATTAGCGCATCTTGTCGGCGCCAAGGCAAGGAAAAGATGCCCGCCGAGGCGCGCCCCGGGGCGCGAAAAATAATTGTGAACAATTACTTGCCGGAAGGACGGGCGGCGGATGCGCCCCTGTGCCAGCGTCTGGCCGGCCGCTGGTGCCCCCAGAGAGACTCGAACTCCCGACCCTCTGATTACAAATCAGATGCTCTACCAGCTGAGCTATAGGGGCACGCCCCCCGTTTACGCGCTCCGGCCGCGCCGTTCAAGCGCTCCCCTCGCCCTGACGGCGCGCCGCCAGCACCACGGCGGCGAGGCCGACGGCGATCACCAGCATCGCCGCCGGGGCGGCCTGGCCGATCTGCTCCAGCGAGGCCTTCTCGTAGACCCGCGTGGCCAGGGTGTTGAAGTTGAACGGCCGCAAAAGCAGCGTGGCCGGCAGTTCCTTGACGCTGTCGACGAAGACCAGCAGCAGCGCCGTGCCCACCGAGCCGCGGATCAGCGGCACGTAGACCTCGCGCAGCGCCCCCCCGGCGGTGCGCCCCAGCGAGCGCGCCGCCATCGGCAGCGAGGGCGAAACCCGGTCCATCGCCGCCTCCGCCGCGCCCTGGGCGATGGCGAAGAAGCGCACCGCGAAGGCATAGACGATGGCAAAGCCGGTGCCGGTGAGCAAAAGCCCCGGGTCGTGCCCGGTCAGGTTCCAGATCGCATCGGCAAGGCTGTTGTCGAGGGCGGCGAGCGGCACGAGGATGCCCACCCCCAGCACCGCGCCGGGGGCGGCATAGCCGAGGGTGGTCAGCGGCAGAACCCGCCGGGCCAGCGGCGAGCCGCCGAGCTTGACCGCATAGACGAGGAAGAGCGCCCCGCTCACCGTCACCACCGCCGCCGCCCCGCCGACGAGCACGGTGTTGGTCAGCGCCTCGATCAGCCCCGGCTCGGCCCAGGCTTCGGCATTGGCCAGCGCGTGGGCCCCCAGCACCCCGACCGGCAGAACGAAGCCGATCAGCACCGGAACGAGGCACAGCGCCGTCGCCAGCCAGCCGCGCCAGCCGGCAAGGCGGATCCGTTCGATCGGCCGCTGGTGGCGGGCGGTCTGGTAGAACCGGCTTTTCGACCGGCTCGCCTTCTCCAGCCCCGAGAGCAGCAGCACCAGCCCGAGGATGACCAGCGAAAGCTGCGCCGCCCCGCCGGCATTGCCCATGTCGAGCCATGTGGTGAAGATGCCGGTGGTCAGGGTCTGGACGGCGAAGAAATCGACGACGCCGAAATCGGAGAGCGTCTCCATCATCACGATGGCGACTCCGGCGGCGATGGCCGGGCGCGCCAGCGGCAGCCCGACGCGCCAGAACCGCGCAAAGGGCCCCGCCCCCAGCGCCCGGGCGACCTCGTAGATCCCGCCCGACTGCTCGCGCAGCGCCGCGCGGGTGAGCAGGTAGACATAGGGGGTGAGCGCCGCGGCCAGCACCACCACCGCCGCCCAGCGGGCCCGGATCTCGGGGAACCAGTAGTCCTGCGCGCCCTGCCAGCCCATCAGCTCGCGCAGGGCGGTCTGCACGGGGCCGGCATATTCGAGAAAATCGACCAGCGCATAGGCCCCGACATAGGCCGGGATCGCCAGCGGAAAGAGCAGCAGCCATTCCAGCCAGCGCGACCCCGGGAAACGATACATGGCAATCAGCCACGCCGCGCCGGTGCCCACCACGGCAGCGATCAGCGCCACCGAACCGGAAATGATCGCGCTGTTGACAAGGTAGCGCGGCAGGGTGGTGGCCCACAGATGCGGCCAGATGTTCTCTTCGGGGTTCAGCGCCAGCCACACCACCGCCAGAAGCGGCGCCACCACCGCCGCCCCGATCAGCACCGCCCCGACGGGCCAGATTCCCGGCAGGCGCGGCACCAGCCGGGGCACGATCCGCCGGGATTGCTCTTCGGCCATCTCGCCCCCCTTCCCGAAAGCGGTTCAACTATCGGGAAAACCATCTATATTGTCCCCGAAGCCGCGCGCCGCGCGGCGCCAGCCCGGCCTGAACCGATGAAGATCTCGATCCATCTTGGCGTCCATTGCACCGACGAGGACGCGCTTGTCAAATCGCTGTTGAAGAATGTCAAGACGCTCTCGGCCGAGGGCGTGGTCGTGCCGGCGCCGGGGCGCTACCGGCCATTGCTGCGCAAGGTGCTCGAAAAGCTCGCCGGCAACCCTCCGGGCGACGACGTTCAGGATGTCCTGCTCGAGCAGATCCTCGACACCGAACAGGTCGAACGCCTCGTGCTCAGCCACGACAGCTTTCTCGCCGTCCCCGCCTATGCCCTGCGCAACGGCCTGCTCTATCGCAATGCCGGGCGCAACACGATGCGCCTGCGCCGGCTGTTTCCCGATCACGAGGTCGAATTCTTCCTCGCCGTGCGCGATCCGGCCACCTTCGTTCCGGCCCTGCACGAAAAGCTCCCCGAGATGCCCTTCGCCGAGCTTGCCGCCGGCGCCAGCCCCGAAACGCTGGTCTGGTCCGACGTGGTGCGCGACATCCGCGAGAGCAACCCCGATTGCCCGGTCACCGTCTGGTGCAACGAGGACACGCCGCTGATCTGGCCCGAGGTGATGCACGAGATCACCGGGATCGAGCCGCGCGTGCCCTTCGTCGGCGGCTTCGACATTCTCTCGAAGATCATGGAGCGCGAGGGGATGGTGCGCCTGCGCGCCTATCTCAACAGCCATCCGCCGGCGACCGAGATCCAGCGCCGCCGGATCCTTGCCGCCTTCCTCGACAAGTATGCCATCGAGGAGGCCGTCGAGGAAGAGATCGACCTGCCGGGCTGGACGCCGGAGCTCGTCGAGGAGCTGAGCCAGGCCTATGACGACGACATGATCGAGATGGCGCGCATCCCCGGGGTGACGGTGCTCACCGCCTGAGCCCGCCGTCCCCGGGCGCGATGCCGACCGCCACGGCGGGAAGGCCGCAGGCGAGCGGCAGGCATTGGCCGCGCGCCGGGGCGGCAGCGCCCCCGGGTGCCGGTCAGGCCATCCCCAGCGCTTCCTTGTACATTTCCAGAACCGCCTCTTCCTCGGCGATCTCGTCGCGGTCGCGCTTGCGCAGGGCGATGACCTTGCGCATCACCTTGGTGTCGTAGCCGCGGGCCTTGGCCTCGGCCATCACCTCTTTCTGCTGGTCGGCGATGTCTTTCTTCTCGATCTCGAGGCGCTCGTAGCGCTCGATGAACTGGCGAAGCTCGTCGGCGGTCACGCGGTAGCTCGCGGGTTTGCCGGTCTCGTCGATGTCGTCGATCATGGTCCTGCTCTTTTCGGAAGTGTCGGTCTCGTGGTGCTACAGAACGCCGGCCCGCCCTTCAAGCGCCGATTGCCCCGCCCGCCCGCTGGGCGCGGGCGCGGTTGCCAGCGAGGCGATTTGCCGCTATGCCCGCGCCCGCGCGGCAGCGGTGCCGCGCCGGCAGCCAGCGGAGGAAAGCGCATGTCCTGGGTCGTTCTTGCGGGCGCGGTGGTCTCGGTGATCGGGCTGGCCGGGATCGTCGTTTCGATCCTGCGGGTGCTGGGCGCGCGCCGCCGGGGGCTTTCGGACGAGGAGCTCAAGCGCGCCCTCGCCGCCGCCATGCCGCTCAACATGGGGGCCTTCCTGCTTTCGGCGCTGGGGCTGATGATGGT
>RFKM01000088.1 GCA_003694465.1 Alphaproteobacteria bacterium | reverse complement strand
GCGCTGCGCTACCCGCTTGCCGGTTTGGGGTCAAGGCGCGGAGGACGCGGGCGGCCGAGTCGGGCGTGGGCGGGCGATCAGGGTTAACATGCCGCGCGCTGCAGGCGGGTGCGGGGGCGATCGGCGAGGAAGGGGCGCGCGGCGCTCAGGCGCCCTCAGGCGCCCCAGGTGCGCACGGGGCCGCAATCCATGTGCACGAAGTTCGAGCGGGAATATTTCCCGACGCCCCCGGCCTTGCAGGCCATCGCCGCGGAATAGATCTGGCTGACGGTGCGGTTCTTCAGCCGCAGGTCGGCGGCCTGACCCTTGATGTGGAGCGAGTTCTTCGCCACCCCGCGCGAGCGCCGGCGCAGCATCGCGTTGGTTTCGGCCGAGCGGTAGCCCGAGAGCAGCAAGTAGGGCTCGTCGACATCGAGCAGCGCATGGGTGGCGGCGATGATGTCGATGGTCCGGGTGTCGATGTTCGTGGCCCGGTCGATCCGCCAGTCGCGCATGAAGTAGTTGATTTCCTTCAAGGCTTCCTGGATGTATTCGCCCTCGATCCAGTAGATCGTGTCGATCATCTCGCCGGTGCGGCCCGAATACATGGCGATGCGGCGGACATCGCCCGCCCCGCGCAGAAAGCCCGCGGCCTTGGCATAGGTCGGCGCCGCGGTGACGGCTGTTGCGGCGAAAGCGCCCAGCACGGCGCGGCGGCTCAGCCCGTTCGAGCTCGGATAGGTCATCTGTCCCGTTCGTCCCGTATCTCTGCCTGCCAAGGCCGCACCGGTTCGCGCGGCCTGGCCGATTGCTCCATGTCCCCAGGGGCAGGGGCTTTATGACACACAACGAATCATCGACCAAGATCGAAATCCGGGTTCCGGCGGGCACCGCGAAAAATCGGCAGGATTTTGCTGAAAGTTGCTAAAATCCGGTTAACCGTGGCGCCGGCGCCACGATGCGCAAGCGCGCCCCGCCCGGCCCGGCAAGGGGAAAATCTCGAAAATTGCGACATTGTGAATGAACCCGCCGCCGGGCTATGCCACAATGGCCCGGGATATCTGCCAGACACGCCGGAAGGGATCACATGAGTTTGCCGCGCCGTTCGCCTGTTTTTCTGTGTTTGCTTGCCGCCGCGGCGCTTGCCATCGCGGGCGCAACGGCGCCGGCCCGGGCCGAGAGTTTCGATCTGCACTTCTCGCCCTTTGCCCAGGCCGTGGCCGAGGCGGCGCTCGGCGATGACGAGGTTGCCGCCTTCTACCGCGCCAACCGCTACCAGCCGATCTGGACGGGTGCGGACGCGGGCGAGCGCGCGCGCCTCGCGGCGCTGCTCCGGGCGCTGCTCGACGCGCCCGACCACGGCCTGCCGGTTGCCGCCTATGACACCTCCGAGGTGACGGGGATGATGCGCCACATCGCCTCGCCGCGCGATCGGGGCAAGGTCGAGGTCGCGCTGACCCATCTCTTCCTGACCTATGCCCATGACATCGAAACCGGCATCGTCGAGCCGCGCTCGATCGATCCGCTGATGACGCGCAACCCGCACCGGCGCGACGGCACCGAACTGCTCAATGCCTTTCTCGCCGCCGAAAACCCCGACGCCTTCCTGCATTCGCTGATGCCGCAGTCGGAAGAATATGCCCACCTCATGCACAAGAAGCTCGAGCTCGAGCAGCAGCTGGCGCGGGGCGGCTGGGGGCCGACGGTGAACGCGCGCAAGCTCGAGCCGGGCGATCGTGGCGCGGCGGTGGTGGCGCTGCGCAACCGGCTGATGGCGATGGGCTATCTCGGGCGCTCGGCGACGATGACCTATGATGCCGAGATCCTCAAGGCGGTGCAGGAATTCCAGACCGATTTCGGCCTCAATGCCGACGGCGTTGCCGGCCCCGAGACGATCAAGGCGCTCAACGTGCCGATGGAGGAGCGGCTGAAATCGGTGATCGTCGCCATGGAGCGCGAACGCTGGCTGCGGATCGACCGTTCGCGCCGCTATGTCTGGGTCAACCTTGCCGATTTCACCGCCCGCATCGTCGATGACGGGGCGATCACCTTCGAGACCCGCTCGGTGATCGGGATGAATGCCGCCGACCGGCGCACGCCCGAATTCTCCGACGAGATCGAGCACATGATCATCAACCCGACATGGCACGTGCCGCGCTCGATCGTCGAGAACGAATACCTGCCCAGCCTGATCGAAACCGCCGGCGCGGCGGCGGGCCATCTGCAGATCATCGACGGCGCCGGGCGCGTGGTGCCGCGCGAGAGCATCGACTGGACGCAGGTGACGGCAGAGAACTTCCCCTTCGATCTCAAGCAGCCGCCCTCGGGGGGCAATGCGCTCGGCCGCGTCAAGTTCATGTTCCCCAACAAGCACAACATCTACCTGCACGACACGCCGTCGAAATCGCTCTTCCGGCGCGATGTGCGGGCCTTTTCGCACGGCTGCATCCGGCTCCAGAAACCGTTCGAATTCGCCTATACGCTGCTGGCCCCACAGGTCGATGACCCGGTGGGCTATTTCCAGTCGATCCTGCGCACGGGGCAGGAAACGCAGGTCGATCTCGTCGAGCACGTGCCGGTGCACCTCGTCTATCGCACCGCCTTCTCCGACCTGCGCGGGCGGGTGAGTTTCCGCAACGACATCTACGGGCGCGACGCGAAGATCTGGCGGGCGCTGGTCGAGGCGGGGGTGCGCATTCCCGGCCTCGAGAGCTGAGGCCTTCGGGCCGGGGCCGGCGCAGCGCCACGCGGGGCTTCCAACTTGGCGGAAGGTTCGGTAACTGTTGCCCGACGCGACAGGAACCGCACGGGCCCGCGGCGGCCCGCCGAGCCGATTGGGGAGAGGCATGGCAGACGACATCGAGGCGCGAATCATCGAGATCGTGGCCCGCCAGGCGGTGCTCGAGCCGGCCGACATCTCGCCGGAGCAGTCGCTCGAGGAGCTGGGGATCGACAGCCTCGGGCTGGTCGAGGCGATCTTCGCCATCGAGGAAGCCTTCGACATTTCCGTGCCCTTCAATGCCAACGACCCGTCCGACAGCGCCTTCGACATCTCGTCGGTGGGCAGCATCGTCGCCGCCGTGAAGGCGCTGATTGCCGAACAGAAGGGCTGAGGAAATGCGCCGGGTGGTGATCACCGGGGCGGGCACGATCAACGCCCTCGGCCATGACGTGCCGACGACGCTCGCGGCGCTGCGGGAGGGCCGGTCGGGGATCGGCCCGCTCGATATCCGCGATGTCGAGCGGCTCAACATCCGCATCGGCGCGCAGGTGCGCGACTATGACCCCGAGGCGCATTTCCCGCGCGGCGCGCTCTCGGTGCTCGACCGGATCAGCCAGTTCGCCCTGATCGCCGCGCGCGAGGCGGTGGCCCGGGCGGGGATATCCTTCGACGGGCCGGCCGGCGCGCGCGCGGGGGTGATTTTGGGCAATTCCGGCGGCGGGCTGGAGACGCTCGACGAGAATTACCGCGCCGTCTATGCCGAGGGGCGCAACCGGGTGCCGCCGCTGGTGGTGCCGAAGCTCATGGGCAACGCCCCGGCGAGCCAGATCTCCATGGCCCACGGGTTGCACGGGCCGAGCTTCGTGGTCTCCTCGGCCTGCGCCTCGTCAAACCATGCGATGGGGCTGGCGCTGGCGATGATCCGGGCCGGACAGGCCGACGTGATGCTCACCGGGGGCACCGAGGCGATGCTGTGTTTCGGCGGGATCAAGGCCTGGGAGGGGCTGCGGGTGATGTCGCCCGACCGTTGCCGGCCGTTCTCGAAAAGCCGCAATGGCATGGTGCAGGGCGAGGGGGCGGCGGTCTTCGTCTTCGAGGCGCTCGAGCACGCCCGGGCGCGAGGGGCGGAGATCCTTGCCGAGGTCGCCGGCCATGCCATGACCGCCGATGCCGCCGACCTTGTCGCCCCGTCGGGGGCGGGGGCGGCCGAGGCGATGCGGGGGGCACTGGCCGATGCCGGGCTGCGCGCCGAGGAGATCGGCTATATCAATGCCCACGGCACCGGAACGAAGCTCAACGACCGGGTCGAATG
>RFKM01000087.1 GCA_003694465.1 Alphaproteobacteria bacterium | reverse complement strand
GATCGGCTCGGCGCGAGGGCCGATCAGGATTGCGCCGTGCCGATCGAGCTCTGGCAGGACAAGGGCGCGGTGCTGGCCGAGGTGAAGGACAAGTGGGGGCTGGCCCCGAAGCGCCTGCGCATCGACGATGGCTGCTACGCGGTCACGGCCTATGATACGGAAGGCAACGAGCTCAAGATTCTGTTCGACCCGCAAACGCTGGTACCGGTCGAACTGAAGATCGAATTCTCGGGCCGCGCCGATCCGGCGCATTACCTTGGCCGGATTCGTCCGTCGACGCCCTGCGGGTCCGATTGCGGCGAGGGCGACAACTGACCGTCGCGCAGGTTGCGTTCCGTCCACCAGCCGCCCCACCGGCGCGGGGCGGCGACGGATTCCCGCGCGCGCGCCGTGCAAACAGCCGGAGCCGGGAAAAACTGACGTCAATCTGACAACATTTTCCACCTTTCGTCATGAAATGGGCAGTTTCGTGGGCGAAATCACATTCAAAGCAAATCTGCTGCCCAGATCGGAATTCAGGAGAACAGACATGAAAATGAAATCGACCGTCATGGCCCTTGCCACCACCGCCACCGCGCTCACCCCGCTGGCCGCCGAGGCCCGGCAAGTGACCTTCACGACCCAGCTCAACGTCTATGGCGGCAAGGGCGCCTACCTTGCCTTCTACGTCACCGATGCCCAGGGCAAATACGTCGGCAGCCTCTGGATGGCCGGCCCGCACGCCAAGTATTACCGCCACCTGCCCGGCTGGATGCGCGCCACCGGTGGCAACCCCGGCGAGGTCGCTGGGATCACCGGGGCGTCGGTCGGCCCGGGGCGCACGCTCAAGATCAACCTCAACCTCAACGATGCGCTCTTCGACAAGGGCTACAAGCTGCACATCGACGCGGCCGCCGAGAACTTCCCCGAGATCCCGAACGACGTGGTCGTCAACCTGACGTCGGCGGGCAAGGGCAAGCCGGTGGCGGGCCGCGGCTACGTCAAGAGCTTCACCTATTCCTACTGATCCGAACCCCGTTTCCGTCTCGCCAGGGAGCCTGACCATGACCCGCCTGTTGCACAGATACATCGCCCTGCCGGGCAGCCTGCTTCTTCTGCTGCTGACCCTGTCCGGGGCGGTGCTCTCGGTCTTGCCGGCGCTGGAAGTGGCGCAATCGGCCGCCATGGCCCCGGGCGAGACGGTTGCCGACCTCGCCGCCAAGGTTCAGGCGAACCTGCCGGAGGTTCAGCAGATCAAGGTCGATGCCGCCGGCAACATCACCGCCTATTACTTCGCGGGGCTTTCGCCGGCGGCCAAGATCATCGACCCGGCCACCGGCGGGGTGATCGGCGACAAGGCCGCCACCCCGGTGAAGGACTGGCTGGTCGATCTGCACCGGTCGCTGTTCCTTGGCTCGGGCGGGCGGATCACCGCGGGCGTCGGCGCCGCGATGATGGTTCTGCTCGCGCTCACCGGCATCTTCCTGATGGCCCGGCGCATGGGCGGCTGGCGCAAGTTCTTCGCCCCCGCCCGCGGCCCGCTTTCGGCGCGCCTGCACGTCGAGTTTTCGCGCATCGCGCTGCTGGGCCTCGTGTTTTCCGGGGCGACGGGCATCTGGATCACGCTGACCGTGTTCGACGTCATCCCCGCGTTCGACCCGACTCCGGTCTTCCCCGACCAGGTCAGCGGGCAGATCGCTTCCGACATTTCGGCGCTGCCGGCCCTGCGCGACATCCCGCTGACCGAGCTCAAGGCGCTGACCTTCCCCTATGCGGGCGATGCCACCGACGTGTTCACCGTCGAGACGACCGGCGGCATGGGCTATGTCGACCAGGGCACCGGCGAGATGCTCTCGTTCGAGGCGCCGGCCGGCTTTGCGCAGGTGAACGCGCTGATCTACGCCCTGCACACCGGGCGCGGGCTGCGGGCCTGGGCGCTGGGCCTCGTCCTTGGCCTTGCCTCGCTCGCCGGGGCGCTGCTGACGGTGACCGGGGTTCTGGTCTGGCTGCGCGGGCGCAAGAGCAGCGCGCCGGTGAAAGGGTTTGACCGCGCCGGGCGCGCCGAGACCATCATTCTCGTCGGCAGCGAGGGCGGCAGCACCTGGGGCTTTGCCGCTACCCTCGGGGCGGCGCTGAAAGACGCCGGGCAAAGCGTGCACATCGGCCCGATGTCGGCCTTCAACCCGGCGCGCTGGCCGCAGGCCAAACGGCTGATCGTGCTGGCCGCCACCTATGGCAACGGCGATGCGCCGCAAAGCGCCAAGGGCTTTCTGGAAGCGCTCGAGCGCCACGGCGCCAAGGCCGAGCGCCTGCCGGTGGCTGTTCTCGGCTTCGGCGACCGCAGCTACGAAAAATTCTGCGGCTTTGGCGAAGAGGTGCGCGCGGCCTTCGAACGCCAGGGCTGGCCGCAACTCGTCGAGATGGAGCGGATCGACCGGCAGTCGCCGCAGGCCTTCAGGCGCTGGGGGCGCGCGCTGGGCGCCGCCCTCGGGCTGGAGCTCGACCTGAACCACGTGCCCAGCCACCCGCCGACCCGCAAGCTCACGCTGATCTCGCGCCAGGACTACGGGCTCGAATTCCAGGAGCCGACGGCGATCCTGCGCTTCGCCCTGCCGCAGCGCACCCTGTGGGAGAAGATCACCGGCCAGGGCTGGCCGCGCTTCTCGGCGGGCGATCTGCTGGGCGTCGTGCCCGAGGGCGACAGCGTGCCGCGCTTCTACTCCCTCGCCTCGTCCAGCCGTGACGGCTTTGTCGAGATCTGCGTGAAGAAACATGCCGGCGGCCTGTGCTCGGGCCAGCTGCACCGGCTGGCTCCGGGCGACAGCATCGACGCCTTCATCCGCCCGAACCCGGATTTCGCGCCGCAGCGAAAGGGTCCGGTGGTGCTGATCGGCGCCGGAACCGGCATCGGCCCGCTGGCCGGCTTCATCCGCGGCAACTGCCGCCGCAAGCCGATGCACCTCTACTTCGGCGTGCGGCACCCCCAGTCGGACCTGCTCTATGGCGAGGCGCTCGAAGAATGGGCAAAGGGCGGGCAGCTCACTTCGCACCAGATCGCCTTCTCGCGCCTCGGTGAAAAGACCTATGTGCAAGACCTGATCCGGCGCGATGCCGCCCGGCTGGTCGAACTGGCCAATGCCGGGGCGCAGTTCCTGGTCTGCGGCGGGCGCGGCATGGCCGACGGCGTGCAGGCCGCGCTGGCCGAGGCCCTCGCCCCGGTGGGGCTGACCCCGGCGCAGCTCAAGGCCGAGGGGCGCTATGTTGAAGATGTCTACTGATCCGGGCGCGGCGGGCGGCACGGAGCGGCTCGCCGGCCCGACGATGGGCACGACATGGACGGCCGAGCTCGTCGCGCCGGCCGGCGCCGACATCGGAGCGATCCGCGCCGATCTGGCCGCCGCGGTCGAAACGGTCGATGCCCAGATGTCGACCTGGAAACCCGAGAGCGACCTGATGCGCCTGAACCGCGCCGAGATCGGGGTCTGGACGGAGGTTCCCGCCGAGCTTTTCGCGGTGATCGAAGCCGGGCTTGAGATCGGCGCCGCCTCGGGGGGGCGCTTCGACATCGGCCTCGGAGGGCTCGTGCGGGCCTGGGGCTTCGGCCCGGCCGACCCCGACGAGACGGCGATTCGTGCGGCGATGGGCCGGGCGGTGCCCGGCGCCGGCGCGCGCCTCGAGCTTGACCGCGCGGGGCGGCGCATCCGCAAGACCGGCGACGTCGCGCTTGACCTGTGCGGCATCGCCAAGGGCTACGCGCTCGACCTGATGGCCGAGGCGCTGGGCCGGCACGGGGTGGAAAACTGGCTGGTGACCCTCGACGGCGACCTGCGCGCCCAGGGCCGCAAGGGGCCGGACACGCCCTGGATCGCTGCGCTCGAGGCGCCCCTGCGCGAGCGGCGCACGGTGCATGGCTATGTCGAGGTGGTCAACGCCGCGGTGGCCACCTCGGGCGATTATCGCAACTGGGTGGCCCTCGAAGACCGGGTGCTTTCGCACACGATGGACCCGCGCAACGGCCTGCCCTGCCTGCACGATCTGGCTTCGGTCACGGTGATCGCGCCGACCGGGCTGATGGCCGATGCGTGGGCCACGGCGCTGCTGGTGGCAGGCCCCGATGCCGGCCCGGCGCTGGCCGAGGAGCAGGGCCTGCATGCGATCTTCCTGCGGCGCGGGCGCGATGGCACGATATCCGAACTCGAGGTCGGCGCCGGCGACTAGGGCATATCGCGTTGAATCAAACTCAGTCGCCCCGGGGCGCAGAGCGGCCCGGGCATGCGCCCGCCCGCCCTCCGTTCCACCAGCGCGCGAATCCGATCAGGGGAGAGATGCTCTAGCCGCGCTCAGTGCGGCTTCGTCGCCTGACGGTCTGTGAGGGATGCCTCGTCCTCGTCGGGCAGCTCGACCGGCTCGCCCGGGATCGCATACTGCCCGCCGAGCCAGCGCCCGAGGTCGACATCGGCGCAGCGGCGCGAGCAGAAGGGGCGGTAGGCGCGGGCGGTTTCCTTCCCGCAGATCGGGCAGCTCATGGCAACACCTCGGCAAGGGGCAGGCGCTCGCGCTTGCGCTGGAGCTCGAAATTGCCCAGCGTCGTCCAGCCGGCGAGCGCGGTTTCGACCGGGTCGGCGCGGAAGGCGGCCTTGAGCGCGCCCTCGACCTGCCGGCGGTCCTTCTTCGGCATCGGCGCGAAGTCGATGACGATCAGCCCGCCAAGACCACGGCAGCGCAATTGCCGGGGCAGATCGCGCGCGAGGGCGAGATTGGCCTTGAGGCCCGCGGCGGGCGAGGTGTCCGACAGGGTGTTGACATCGACCGCGACCAGCGCGCGGGTGGGTTCGATGAAGGCCAGCGCCCCGCCCGGAAGGCGTGCTTCGGGTCGGCGCATTTCGGAAAGCATCTCGGCAACCCCGTGACGGGCAAAGCTGCCTTCGCCCTCGTCGAGCTGGTCGGGCGCCGGCCAGTCGCGCCAGGCCAGTTCGTGGGCATCGGGGCCGTCGACCAGCAGTTCGGCGCCTGCGGCATCGGCATCGGCCAGAACCCGGGCGGCAAGGTCGCGCATCGCGGCGATGTCGGCGGCAAGGGCGTCGTCATCGGCCTCGGCGGCCTGTGAGCGCAGGATGAGGCCGGTTTCGCTCTCGCCGGGCATCTGGTCATGGGCGATTTCGAGCAGGCGCACGCGGGTCTCCTCGTCGCGGATCCGGCGCGAGATATTGATGCCCGGCGCCTCGGGCGTGACGATCGCGTAGCGCGACTTGAACAGAACGCGCCGCGTCAGCGGAACCGCCTTGCCCGGCTCGGCATGGCCCGTCACCTGCGCCAGAACCGGCTGGCCCGGCCGCAGCCCCGTGACCCCGCGCAGAAAGCCCGTTGCCCCGTCGGGCAGTTTCACGAACATGCCCCCCTGACCCTTGACGGGCCGGTCGCAGATCACGCGGTAGATCGCGCCGGGGCGGGGTGTCTCGTCGGGCGGATCGACAAGCAGGTCATCGAGCCGTCCATCGACGAGGCGCGCCGCGACGGCCCGCGTGCCGATCCGGTCAAGGGCGATCAGCGTGCCCTTCATGCCCAGCCCTCGCGCACGGGGTAGCCAGCCGCGGCCAGAAGCGCCGCCGTTTCGGCAACGGGCAGGCCCATGACGGCGGAATAGCTGCCCTGGATCCACGGGATGAAGGCCCCCGCCGGCCCCTGGATGGCATAGCCGCCGGCCTTGCCGCGCCAGTCGTCCGAGGCGAGATAGGCGGCGATTTCGTCCTCCGACAGGCGCTTGAAGCGAACGGCGGTCACCACGTCGCGCAGCAAGGTTCGGGCCGGGGTGCGCACGGCGACGGCTGTGATCACCCGGTGACGCCGGCCCGAGAGCAGGCGCAGGAAGGCCTCGGCCTCGGCCTTGTCGGCGGGCTTGCCGAGAATGCGTCGGCCGACGGCGACGGTGGTGTCGGCGCACAGGGCGATCTCGCCCTCGGCCACGTCCATGGCGGCGGCCTTTTCGGCGGTGATCCGCCGGCAATAGGCGCGGGGCGTTTCGCCGCGCCTCGGCGTCTCGTCGATCTCGGGCGGGCGCACCGCGTCGGGGGTGATGCCGAGGGTCGACAGAAGTTCGGCCCGCCGAGGCGAGCCGGAACCGAGGATCAGCCGCGGGCCTGCGCCCACGTTACTTGAAGCGGAAATTGATCCGACCCTTGGTCAGATCGTAGGGGGTCATCTCGACCTGCACCCTGTCGCCAGCCAGAACGCGGATGCGGTTCTTGCGCATCTTGCCTGCCGTGTGCGCGATGATCTCATGGCCGTTGTCCAACTCGACCCGGAACGTCGCATTCGGCAGGAGTTCCTTCACGACACCGGGAAATTCGAGCAGTTCTTCCTTGGCCATGATCTCTCCTGTCTTGATCGCCCACCAAAGTGTGGGCGGCCCCTAGATGGACCCGATCGGCCCGTTTTTCAAGGTCCAATCGGCAAATTCGGCCCGTTTTCCGGGGACATGGGCGCAAATACCCCGGGCTCAGCCGTAGGAATCGCTGTCGTGCAGGGGCGGGCCGAAGCGGGCGAGCATCCGGTCGCGGATCTGATCGCGCGTCTGGCGATAGGCGGCGAGCTTTTCCTCGCGGGTGCGCCCGAGGCCGGTCGGATCCATCACCGGCCAGTATTCCACCTCGAGGTGATGATAGCGGGTGAGTTCCAGAACCCGGCGCTGGCTGGCCGGCGAGAGAGCGACGATCAGATCGAAGGCCGAAAGATCGTCGCCCCATTGCTGCATCTGGTCGAACGACCGCACCCGATGGCCCTGCAGCGGCACGCCGATCTCGTTGCAAACGGCAACGCCGAAACCGTCGACCTCGAGCTCGCTCTTCACGCCGGCTGATTGCACATAGACGCGGTTGCCGTAGAATTTCTTCATCATCCCTTCGGCCATGGGCGAGCGCACCGCGTTGTGATCGCAGCAGAACAGGATCGACTGGGGGAGGGCGCCCGCCACCGCCTCAGCCCCAGTGCAGAACGCAGATGAGGGTGAACAGGCGCCGGGCGGTGTCGTCGTCGATGTCGGCCTTGCCCTCGAGGCGCTCGCGGACCACCCGCGCGCCTTCGTTGTGGATGCCACGCCGGGCCATGTCGATCGTCTCGATCTGGGCGGGGGGCATCGTTTTCACGGCGTTGAAATAGCTTTCGCAGATCTGGAAATAGTCTTTCACGACCTGCCGGAACGGCCCGAGCGAAAGGTGGATCTCGGCGGCCTTGAGCCCCTCGGGTTCGGTGGTGATGTCGAAGACGAGGCGCTTGTCGCGCACCGACAGGTGCAGGGCATAGGGGCCGGGCGGCACCGGCGCGGCGCCGCGCGAGACGGGGGCAAAGCTGTTGTCCTCGAGCAGGTCGAAAATGGCGACCTTCCGTTCCTGTTCGATTTCCGGCGTCGGCGGGGCGAGGCCGGTGTCGTCGATCTCGATTCTGGCAATGCGGTTCATGGCGCGGTTCCGGTCATGTTCGGCGTATCGGTAGCGCGATTGTCCTGCCGGGACAACGGCACATGCGGTCATCTAGCGGGGGCGGGGCAGAAGCGAGGAAAGGGCAAAGGCGCCGGCCGCGGCAACGACGATGCTCGGGCCGGCCGGCGTGTCGAGCCAGAGCGAGGAGGCCAGCCCGCCGAGCGCCGAAAGCGCGGCGATCAGGGCCGCGCCAAGGGCCATGGCCTCGGGGTTGCGGGCAAAGGGGCGGGCGGCGGCGGCCGGGATGATCAGCATCGCCGCGATCAGGAGTGCCCCCACCACCTTCAGCGCAACGGCGACGACGACGGCGAGCGAAAGCGTCAGCACCAGCCCTTCGCGGTTGGCATCGATC
>RFKM01000011.1 GCA_003694465.1 Alphaproteobacteria bacterium | reverse complement strand
GTGGTGCCGAACCCGCCGCCGCAGGCCGCCAGCCAGAGCAGCGAAAGAACCGCAACGATGGCTCCCGAAAGCTTGCGGGCGCGCCGCAAAAACGCGAACATGTCTTCAATCCTTTTCCACGCCGAGCCAGACGTCGGACTCGGCCTCCCGGTCGCCGGGCATAATAGACGCAACGCCAGACAGGTCCAGCCTTGAAACCCGTGCCAACCCACCTGCCCCCGGGGCTCTACCTCGTTTCCACGCCGATCGGCAACGCCCGCGACATTACCCTGCGCGCGCTCGACATCCTTTCAAGCGCCGACGTGATCGCCGCCGAAGACACCCGCACCGCGCGCAAGCTGATGCAGATTCATGCCATCCCGACAGGCGGCCGCCCGATCATCGCCTACCATGACCATTCCGGCGAAAACGGGCGCGCCGGGCTCGTCCGGCTCGTGGCCGAGGGCAAGTCGGTCGCCTATGTGAGCGAGGCCGGAACCCCGCTCGTGTCCGACCCGGGCTATGCCCTCGCCCGCGACGTCGCCCGGGGCGGACATCTCGTCACCGCCGCCCCCGGCGCCTCGGCGGTTCTGGCCGCCCTCGCCGTCTCGGGGCTGCCGTCCGACCGTTTCCTGTTCGCAGGCTTCCCCCCGTCGCAAGCCGCTGCCCGCAAAAAATGGCTGGCAGAACTCGCCGACGTGCCCGCGACCCTCGCCTTCTACGAAAGCCCCAGACGCGTTAGGGAATTGTTCAATGATCTGGTGCAGACTTTCGGAAAGGATCGGCAAGCCGCCCTGTGCCGTGAGTTGACGAAAAAATTCGAAGAGGTCATTCGCGGCCCGCTCGGAACGGTGTGTGAAATCGTCAACAACCGCGAGATCAAGGGCGAGATTGTCGTGCTCGTCGGACGCGGGCGGCAGTCGGTCGCCGAAGAAACCATGGAGGATGCCTTGCGGCGAGCCATGAAGGAAATGAGCCTGAAGGATGCAGCGGCACTCGTTGCCGAGGCCTATGGTTTACCAAAGCGCAAGGTCTATCAGGCTGCCCTTGAGCTGGAGCCGGACAAATGAGCGGAGAGACATCCTATCTTGCGGGAATTGCCGCAGAAAATTCGGTTGCGGCCGAATATGAAAGGCGCGGACACACCATTGCCGCGCGGCGTTGGCGCGGCTCGCGCGGCGAGGTCGACCTCATCCTTCGCAATGGCGATGGGCTGATCGTCGTCGAAGTGAAGAAGGCGCGCGATTTTGCCCGGGCGGCGGCCCGCCTCACGCGCCGACAACTAGAGCGGATCTATGGGGCGGTTTCAGAGTTTCTTGCCGGGGAGCCGAAGGGTCTCATGACGGAACTGCGCCTTGACGTGGCGCTGGTGGACGGCGCCGGAAGGATGCAGATCATCGAAAATTTCTGGGCGTGACGGCCGGGCCATTGCCCTTGGCGGCGGCAGGGGCCAAATAGGCACAAAGCCCGGAGTTTTCGATGCAGCTGAACGTCGCCATCCAGATGGATCCGATCGACCGGATCGACATTAACGCGGATTCCACCTTTCGCATCGCCGAGGAGGCACAGGCGCGAGGGCACAGGCTCTTTTATTACACGCCCGACAAGCTTTCCTACCGCGAAGGCCGAATCATGGCGCGCGGCTGGCCGCTCGAGGTGCGGCGCGTTGTCGGGAACCATTTCTCGCTGGGCGAAGAAACGGACATCGACCTTGCCGAATGGGATGTCGTCTGGCTGCGGCAGGATCCGCCCTTCGACATGGGCTATATCACCACAACGCACCTTCTCGACATGATCCACCCGGGCACGTTGGTGGTGAACGACCCGTTCTGGGTTCGCAACTACCCGGAAAAATTGCTGGTTCTGCGTTTTCCCGAGCTGACGCCGCCGACCATGATCGCGCGCGATCTCGAGACCCTGCGCGCCTTCAAGCACCGTCATGGCGACATCATCCTGAAGCCGCTCTACGGAAACGGCGGCGCCGGCGTCTTCAGGCTCGATCCGAACGACCGGAACCTTGCGAGCCTGCACGAGCTCTTCACCGGCATGAACCGCGAACCGCTGATCGCCCAGAAGTTTCTGCCCGCCGTCGAGGCCGGCGACAAGCGGATCATTCTTGTCGATGGCGAGCCGGTCGGGGCCATCAACCGCATTCCCGCCGCGGGCGAGACGCGCTCGAACATGCATGTCGGTGGGCGGCCGGAGCCCGTCAGCCTGACCGAGCGCGACCGGGAGATCTGCGCCGCGATCGGTCCGCTCCTGCGCGAAAAGGGGCAGATATTCGTCGGGATCGACGTGATCGGCGATTTCCTGACCGAAATCAACGTGACCTCGCCCACCGGCCTGCAGGAACTGGAGCGATTCGATGGCGTCAACGCCGCACGGTTGATCTGGGAAGCCATCGAAGACCGCCTGAAATGAGCCTGCGCCTGCGCCTTGCGGTCATGGCAAGTCGCGCGTTCCTGAAGCCGACGATTGCCCGCGCGCGCGACCCGGCGCGCCTGCGCCGCATGCTGCGTCTGTTCGGTCGACTCGCCTTTCGAGAGCCGCCCTTCACGCTGGCGATTCGAACGTCGCTTGGGCAGGGCCTGCCGGGGCTCGTCGTTTCCAACCGGCCCGATACGCGACCGATCCGCCCAGAAAAAGCCGTCCTCCTGCTCCATGGCGGGGGCTTCGTGGCGGGCCGGGCTTCGGACTATCGCCCCTTCGCCGCCTGGATCGCCCGGCGCACCGGCTGCACGGTTTTCGTGCCCGACTACCGCCTTGCCCCGGAGCATCCGTTTCCCGCC
>RFKM01000010.1 GCA_003694465.1 Alphaproteobacteria bacterium | reverse complement strand
GCAAAGGGCGGTGTTGGCCGATGCGCTCGAGGCCGACCTGCCGATGCGCGCGGCGCTCGAGGACGTGGTGCGCCATCTCATCGACGAATACACCGCCGATCTTTAGCGCAAGGCTTGCCCGAACGGAGTCGCGCGCTGGCGAAACGGAGGGCCCGCTTCCGCCCCGGCGCCGCCGCTCAGCGCGCCTTGAACAGCGTTCCGAGAATGCCGCGCACGAGGCGCCGGCCCGTCGTGCCCTTCAGCTCCTTGATCGCCGCCTCGGCAAGGGCGCCGGCGAAGGTTTCCTTCTCCCGGCTGGCGCTGCGGGCGGACGAGGAGCCGAGCCGCCGCGCCCCGCCGGCCCCGCCCGTCGGGCTGTAACGCCGGGCGGCGCTGAATTCGCGCCCCGCCCCCGCGCCTTTTGCTTCGGCCTCGGCCCGCTCTGCCGCCTCCGCCGCCGCCGCGGCTTCGGCGGCCCGCCGGGCCAGCATCTCGGCGGCACTGTCGCGGTCGAGGCGGGTTTCGTATTTCCCGGCGATGGGCGAGGTTTCGATCGCCGCCCGCCGCGCCGCGGCCTCGGCCGGGCCAAGGCGCGAGGACGGCGGGCGCACCAGCGTGCGCTCGGCCATGCCCGGCACGCCCTTGCGCTCGAGGAACGAGGTCACCGCCTCGCCGACCCCGACTTCGCGAATCGCCTCCTCGATGTCGAAGCGCGGGTTGTCGCGGTAGGTTTCGGCGGCATGGCGCAGCGCCTTGCGGTCGCGCGCGGTGAAGGCGCGCAGGGCATGCTGCACGCGGTTGCCGAGCTGGCCGAGGATGTCCTCGGGCACGTCGTCGGGGTTCTGGGTGATGAAATACACCCCCACCCCCTTCGAGCGAATGAGCCGCGCCACCTGCTCGACCTTGTCGATCAGCGCCTTGGGGGCATCGTCGAACAACAGATGCGCCTCGTCGAAGAAGAACACCAGTTTCGGCTTGTCGGGGTCGCCGACCTCGGGCAGCTCCTCGAACAGCTCCGAGAGCAGCCAGAGCAGGAAGGTGGCATAGAGCCGGGGCGAGGCCATCAGATGGTCGGCGGCGAGAATCGAGATCCGCCCGCGCCCGTCCGGGTCGGTGCGCATGATGTCGGACAGGTCCAGCGCTGGCTCGCCGAAGAGATGTTCGCCACCTTGATTCTCGAGCACCAGCAGCGACCGCTGGATGGCCCCGACCGACGAGGTGGCGACATTGCCGTATTCGAGCGAGAGCGCCTCGGCGTTCTGCCCGACCCAGACCAGCAGCGCCCGAAGGTCGGCAAGGTCGAGCAGGGGCAGGCCCTGTTCGTCGGCCACCTTGAAGGCGATGTTGAGCACCCCTTCCTGCGCCTCGGTCAGCTCCAGCAGCCGGGCCAGCAGCAGCGGCCCCATCTCGGCGACGGTGGTGCGGATCGGGTGGCCCTTTTCGCCGAAAAGGTCCCAGAAGGTGACGGGGAAGGCCTCGTAGGCGTAGCTGTCGAAGCCGATCTTCGCCGCCCGCGCCATGAAGGCGTCATGGAGCTTGAAGCTCGGGCTGCCGGCCTGAGCGAGGCCCGAAAGATCACCCTTCACGTCGGCGGCGAACACCGGCACCCCGGCCTTCGAGAAGCCCTCGGCGAGGATCTGCAGCGTCACCGTCTTGCCGGTGCCGGTCGCCCCGGCGATGAGCCCGTGGCGGTTGGCGTATTTCAGCAAGACCCCCTGCGGGACCGAATAATTCTCGCCGCCCCCGCCAACGAAGATGCGCTCGTCCATGCCTGCCCCCGATTTCTCGTCCGTGACAATACAATCTTAACCTTTACATGCCAGAGTGAAACCGTCCGGACAGGTTGTCATCCGGTCCGGTGTTTTCCTCCCTGTCAGACTGGCCGCGCCTAGGGCGCGGCCCTTTCTCTTTCGGCATCAAGGCATTATACCATCATATTCATGTGGAAGAATAGAAAATTACCCCCCATTCCGGCGCTTGACCGCTGCGTCCAAGTGTCGTAGCGTCCGTCCCGCAAGTCGGCCAGTCCGGCAGGGAGATCGCCGCGAAAACGCGGCAGGGCGGGCAAACCGTCCGGGGTGGCACGAGCTGCCCGACACGGCATCAGGCGAGCCTGCGCCGCGACGGCGCAAGGAAGGCCCGGCGCCAGAGAGAAAAGGGGAGGCTGCCCCGTCAGTCCGCCCCGCGAATGGGCCCGCCCTTGCGGGCCCTTTTCAATGGTTCGGAGCCATTCTCGCGTTACCCCGTCCCGGAACGGCCGAAGGCCTGTGCTCGCGCGCGGCAAAGCCCCCGCCGGCAAAAAATCTCTCACCTGGCGCCGGAGCGAGGCGCCTGCGGCAATTTCGCCCTGACAGGCGCCCGCGCCCGTGCTAATCAGCGCCCGATACATGAACCACACGGGAATTCGATCATGTCCGACATTTTCAAGATCCTCGGCGTCGTCGCGCTGACGGCTTTCGCGGCGCCGGCCGTCGCGCAGGATTCGGGCCAGCCCGCCGCCGAAGCGCCCGCGGCCGAGGCGCCCGCCGATGCCCAGCCCGCCGCCGAGGCGCCGGCCGGCCCGGTCACCTATGTCGACGGCCAGTTCGGCGACTGGCAGCGCGAATGCCTGCGCCGCCCCGAGGGCAGCGAGGGCAAGGACCCGTGCCGGATCGTCCAGATCCTGCGCGACGCCAACCAGAACCCCGTCGGCAAGATCGCCGTCGGACGCCAGCCCGAGGGCGCCCAGGCCGCCGCTTCGGCCGAAGTCGCCCTGCCGGTCGATCTCGGGATCCTGCTGCCCCAGGGCCTGACCCTCGGCGTCGACAAGGGTCTGACCAAGCAATACGATTTCTACATGTGCCTGCCCGGCGGCTGCACGGCGCGGCTGCTGTTCTCGGCCGATGACGTGACGGCCCTGAAGGCCGGCGACGTGCTGCGCATGCAGATGGTGGCCTTCCTGCCGCCGGACCGTCAGCCGACGCAGATCATGATCCCGGT
>RFKM01000086.1 GCA_003694465.1 Alphaproteobacteria bacterium | reverse complement strand
CGCCGACGACGGTGATCTCCTGTCCTGTCAGCATCGCGTTCTCCCGGAACGAAAAACACCGGCGCGGGGCAGCGCCGGTGCGGGTCGGGTCGGTGTCGGGGCCATTGGCGCCTCAATCGTCGCGGTGGACCTTCTCGCGCCGCTCGTGGCGCTCCTGCGCCTCGAGGCTCAGCGTGGCGATGGGGCGGGCGTCGAGGCGCTTGAGCGAGATCGGCTCGCCCGTCTCCTCGCAATAGCCGTATTCACCGGTCTCGATCCGGCGCAGCGCCGCGTCGATCTTCGCCACCAGCTTGCGCTGGCGGTCGCGGGTGCGCAGCTCGAGGGCGCGGTCGGTCTCTTCCGAGGCCCGGTCGGTGATGTCGGGCAGCTTGCCGGTGGTCTGCTGCAGTTCCTCGATCGTGTGCCGGCTCTCGTCGAGCAATTCCGCCTTCCAGGCCAGAAGCTTGCGCCGGAAATACTCCAGCTGGCGCTCGTTCATGAAGGGTTCATCCTCGGCGGGGCGATAATCTTCGGGCAGGAAAACTTCCGCTTTCATCCCTGGCTCCTCATGCTCGCCGGCGGCCGTCGCTTGCGTGGTGAATTCGCGGGTTTCGGCCATCCGGTATCCTCCTCGGCGCCGCTTTAAACCACCCGCCGGGCGATGTCACTACACAAAGCGGCCCGGGACCGGAGGCAGGGCCGTCACCGGCGCCCGCGCGCCCGCCCGCGCCCGGTTGCCAATCGCTCCGCCCTTGCCTACCAAGGGCGCACGATCCCCAGACAGGCAGGCGCGCATGACCTTTTCCTCGACCGACAGCTACATCGCCACCCAGGACCTGATCGTCGCCGTCAACGCGGCGGTGACGCTCGAGCGGCCGCTGCTCGTCAAGGGCGAGCCCGGCACCGGCAAGACCGAACTCGCCCGCCAGGTGGCGCAATCGCTGGGCATGGAAATCATCGAGTGGCACATCAAGTCGACCACCCGCGCCCAGCAGGGGCTTTACGAATACGACGCGGTGAGCCGGTTGCGCGACAGCCAGCTGGGCGACGAACGCGTGCATGACGTGGCCAATTACATCCGCCGCGGCAAGCTCTGGCAGGCCTTCGCCGCGCCCGAGCGTGTGGTGCTGCTGATCGACGAGATCGACAAGGCCGACATCGAGTTTCCCAACGACCTGTTGCAGGAACTCGACCGGATGGAATTTCATGTCTACGAGACCGGCGAGACGGTGCGCGCGCGTCATCGCCCGGTGGTGATCATCACCTCGAACAACGAGAAGGAACTGCCCGACGCCTTCCTGCGCCGCTGCTTCTTCCACTACATCCGCTTCCCCGACATGGAGACGATGAAGCGAATCGTCGAGGTGCATTTCCCCGGCATCAAGGAGCGCCTGCTGACCGCCGCCCTCACCCGCTTTTACGAGATCCGCGAACAGCCCGGGCTGAAGAAGAAACCCTCGACCTCGGAGGTGCTCGACTGGCTGAAGCTGCTGCTGGCCGAGGACCTGAGCCCCGAAGACATGCGCGCCGACAGCGCCAACGCCCTGCCGAAACTGCATGGCGCGCTGCTCAAGAACGAACAGGACGTGGCCCTCTTCGAGCGCCTCGCCTTCATGAACCGGCGCGAGAGGTAGGCGCGCGCGGGCTGAACACGCAAGAGCCCGGACGGGGCTCGGCCGGGCCCGGCGAGCGGCAGGCAGCGCCCATCCCTGCGAATCCAGGAAATCGGATGTGCGCTTTTGGGTGGCCGGAGACCCTCTCACCCACGGTGTGACGCGGGCAGCTGCGATTCGCCGCCATCCGGTTCGGACAGGACGGAATCCAGGAATCTAGATTCGCGTGGATTCTGGCCGCGACCTCTTGCAGCAAGCCCGATACGGGCAGCCGCGTGGCCGCCTTCGAACAGGGACGGGCGGAACCCAAGGCTCCGGTTTCGTGTCGTGACAGGCCGCACCCGGCCATCACACTGCGCGGGCGGCCTAACGGCTGTCATTGGGTGCCCAACCAGGTTCGGACTCCATTGCTCTGGGTTCGCCCGGGCGGCCCCCCGCATCCCGGCAAGGCACGCGCACCGCTGGCACCCTGCATGAACATCCTCCACCGAACACGGAATCCACGAATCTAGATTCGCGTGGTTCCGCATGGGCCAGGCACAGACCCTGAACGCAAAAGCGGGGGGAACCCGCGGCAGGTGCTTTCCGGAACCTTACCGGAATCCACGAATCTAGATTCGCGTGGTTCCGCGCAGAGGTCCGCTCTTTCTCAGGCTGACGCGGGCAGGAAGAAGTGACCGTGGGGGCAGGAATGGCTTTCATTCGGCTGTGGGCGGCGCCGAATTCCGGACGCTGGATTCGGTGGCTCCCGGCCTCGGGACTTCTCCATGGCGGGGCGGCAACCGGTCTCAGCCGGCGCAGGGGCGCTCCGAAGGCGCCATGGGCGCGAAGGCCGTCTCAGCCCAGAAGCCGGTGCGCCAGTTCCAGCCCCTCGATCAGGCGGTCGACCTCCTCGGTCGTGTTGTAGAGCCCGAAGCTCGCCCGCGCGGTGGCCGTGAGGCCAAGGTGCTGCATCAGCGGATGGGCGCAATGGTGCCCGGCGCGCACGGCGATGCCCTTCTGGTCGAGGATCGTCGAGATGTCATGGGCATGGCCGCCCCCCTCGATGGTCATCGAGAAGATCGCCGCCTTGCCCGGCGCATCGCCCTGAATGTTGAGCCAGTTCAGCGTGTTGAACCGTTCGCGCGCATAAGACACCAGCCGCGCCTCGTGGGCGGCGACGTTCTCCATCCCGAGGTCCATCAGGTAGTCGAGCGCGACCCCCAGCCCGATGGTCTGGACGATGCCCGGCGTTCCGGCCTCGAACATCAGCGGCGGATCGGCATAGGTCACGACATCGCGGGTCACCTCGCGAATCATGTCGCCCCCGCCCATGAAGGGGCGCATTTCGGCCATCCGCTCGGCCTTCATGTAGATCGCCCCCGAGCCCGAAGGGCCATAGAGCTTGTGCCCGGTGATGACGTAGAAATCGCAGCCGATCGCCTGCACGTCGACCGGCGCATGCACCGCCCCCTGACTGCCGTCGACCAGCACCGGCACCCCGGCGGCATGGGCGCCCTCGGTGATGCGCCGCACATCGACCATCGTGCCCAGAACGTTCGAGCAATGGGTCACCGCCACCAGCTTCGTGCGCGGGGTGATGGCGGCGATCATCTTCTCGGGATCGAGGCTGCCGTCGGGTTCGGTCTCGACCCAGACCAGCTTCACCCCCTGACGCTCGCGCAGGAAATGCCAGGGCACGATATTGGCATGGTGCTCGGCGATCGAGAGCACGATCTCGTCGCCCTCTCCCATCCGCGGCGCCGCCCAGGAATAGGCCACGAGGTTGATCCCCTCGGTGGCCCCGGAGGTAAAGACGATCTCCTCCTCGTGCCCGGCATTGAGAAAGCGCCGCACCTTGCCGCGCACCGCCTCGTAATTCTCGGTGGTGATGTTCGAGAGCGTGTGCAACCCCCGGTGCACATTGGCATATTCCTCGGAATAGACCCGCGTCACCGCCTCGATCACCGCCCTCGGCTTTTGCGCCGAGGCGCCGTTGTCGAGATAGACCAGCGGCTGCCCGTGCACCTTGCGCGCCAGGATCGGGAAGTCGGCCCGCACCCGTTCGATGTCATACATGCCCTTTTCCTCAGATTGCCGGGGCAGCCAGCCCGATCGCCATGAACAGCGCCGACATCGCCACCGCCATCACCAGGAGCAGCATCAGGATGCCGGCAAAGACAGACCCGGCGGAGCGAAAGCCGTGCATCTCGGCAATGAAATGGCTCAGCACCCAGAAGGCCAGCACCAGCCCCATGACCCACAGCAGCACCGCCAGCCCCGGCGCGAAGAGCCCCAGCGTGACGACGCCGAGCTCGACGATCAGCAGCAGGAACTGCAGCCAGATCACCGTCAGCAGCGCCTGATCGAAGGTGCCGGTGCCGCCGAGGGCACCCCCGATCCAGTAGATCGCAAAGACCGTCAGCACCGTGAAGCTCGCCTCGGTGATCCCGTTCACGATCGGATTGCCCAGCACCGGGCCCAGTTCTTCGGCCGAGACCGGGTAGAGCAGCCCGCTCAGGACACCGAGAAAGGTCGAGGCCACCAGCAGCAACGCCAGGATCTGCCACAGCACCGGGCGCGGCAGGTCGAGCGACTGCACCTCGCGGGCAATCTTGCGCGGCTCCGGCACCGTCTGCAGCGCCATGCCGAAAAGGTATCCCCATTCGAATGTCATCGCCGCCTCGCCTTCATTCGCGTTCGGTCGTCCAGAGGTTTATCCCCCAGTGCACGAGGAAGGCCAGCAGCGCAACCGCCCCGACCAGCCGCGCCAGAAGCCCCGGCCCGGCCAACCCCAGCACGAGACCGTTCAGAAGCCACAGCGGCGCCGCCACCAGCAGCGCCCAGAAGAGCGAGAAGCGCGCCGTGTAGCCGGTGCCGTGGCCGCCGAGCATCCGCGCCAGCAGCCGGCTGACCCCTGCCAGCACGTAGGCCGCCAGCGGCATCAGGAACATCCAGCCGAACAGCGCGCCCCCCGCCAGCATCTGGAAATCCTGCCCCGTCGCCAGCGCCTCGCGCTCGAGCGTCGGCCAACCGCCGACGAAGATCAGCCCGCAGGCCAGCATCAAGACCGCCAGCGCCCGGTCCTCGCGCGCTTCCCCGGCCCCGAGCCGGCGGCGCAGCACCGCGCGCGGCGCCACATGGGCGCGCAGCATGTCGGCCACGACGCTCACAGCCGCCCCTCAGCCGCGATGCCGCTTCACCCAGCCCTCGAGCCGGGTGCGGATGTCGTCGGCGATGGCCGCATCCTCGATCTCGTCGATCGCATCGGCAAGAAAGGCCAGAACCAAGAGGTTCGCCGCCTGCCGCTCCGGCACCCCGCGCGAGCGCAGGTAGAAGAGCGCCTCCTCGTCGATCGCCCCCGAGGTCGAGCCGTGCGAGCAGGCCACGTCGTCGGCATAGATCTCGAGTTCGGGCTTGGCGAGGAAGGTGCTGTCGTCATCGAGCATCAGCGCCTGCGACTTCTGGTAGCCGTCGGTCTTCTGCGCCCCTTCGCGCACGAGGATCTTGCCCTGGAAAACCCCGACAGCCCCGTTGCGCAGCACCTTCTTGAACACCTGCCGGCTTTCGCACTCCGGCGCGGAATGGGTGACGAACACCGTGTCGTCGTGGTGGAAAGGCAGCTCGGCTCCGTCGCCGAGCGCCGCCCCGGCGAGATGGGCCACTGCCCCCGCGCCGGCCAGTTCGACGAACGATTCGTTGCGAGTCAGTCGGCCGTTCACCGTCAGGGTGAAGCTCTTGAACGTCGCTCCCTCGGCCAGCCGGGCAAAGACATGGGTCACGGCGGTGCGCTCCGGGTCGCGCCCCTGGGTGCGCACATGGTGAAAGCGCGCCCCGGCGCCAAGATCGACCTCGAGCACCTTGCTGAGCCGCGCCGCCCCCGGACCGTTTTCGAGCAGGGTCAGATCCGCCCCCGGCTCGAGCTTCACGAGATGGTGGAGGATCGCGTCGGAAGTGTCTGATTCGTGGCGATAAATGAGGTTCACCGGCCGCGCCGCCCGGCCGGTGACGCGAATCACCACCCCGGCACCGGCAAAGGCGGTGTTGAGGGCGGCAAAAGGCCGCTCGACGGGGCTGTGGCCCCGGGTCTCGAGCACGCCGTAAAGGTCGCGCGCCCAGTGGATGTCGCGCGATCCGGCCTCTTCGAGGGTCTCGATCTCGACGCCGGCCAGCTCCAGCGGGTCGGAGGCGGCGGCATCGAAAACGCCGTCGGTAAAGACGATGCGCAGCCGCTCGACCTCGCCGAACATCGGCGCCTCGCCGCCATCGTCGAAGGGCGCGGCCGGTTCGGGCGTCGGGGCGTTGAGCGATGCCGGGCGGGTGAAGCGCCAGTATTCGTCGCGCGCGGCGGGCAGGCCCATCGCCATGAGCCGCGCCCGCGCCTCGGCCCGGGCCGCCTCGAGCCACGCCCCGCCCCGCGCCGGGGCATCCATCGCCGCCAGCCGGGCGGCCAGATCGCCCTGTTTCTTCTCGGCCAGCGCGCCCATCAGGCCGTCTCCGTCAGGATGTCGGCATAGCCGTTGTGCTCGACCTCCAGCGCCAGTTCCGGCCCGCCCGAGCGGATGATCCGCCCGGCGGCCATGATGTGCACCACGTCGGGTTTGATATGGTCGAGCAGGCGCTGGTAATGGGTGATGACGAGGAAGCTGCGCCCCTCGTCGCGCAGGGCGTTGACCCCGTCGGAGACCAGCTTCATCGCATCGACGTCGAGCCCCGAGTCGGTCTCGTCGAGAATGCACATCTTCGGCTCCAGCATCGCCATCTGCAGGATCTCGTTGCGCTTCTTCTCGCCGCCCGAGAAGCCGACGTTGACCGGACGCTTGAGCATGTCGGCGTCGATCTTCAGCGTCTTCGCCTTTTCGCGCACGAGGCGCAGGAAGTCGGCGGCCGAAAGCTCTTCCTCGCCACGGGCCTTGCGCTGGGCGTTCACCGCCGTGCGCAGGAAGGTCATGTTGCCGACGCCGGGGATCTCGACCGGATACTGGAAGGCCAGAAAGAGCCCCGCCGCGGCGCGCTCTTCGGGCTCCATCGAGAGCAGGTCCTGCCCGTCGAGGGTGGCGCTGCCCTCGGTCACCTCGTAGCCCTCGCGCCCGGCCAGAACGTAGGACATGGTCGATTTGCCCGAGCCGTTCGGCCCCATGATCGCGTGCACGGCGCCGGCGGGCACCTCGAGATCGACCCCCTTCAGGATTTCCTTGTCCTCTTCCTGAAGTTTGACGTGCAAGTTACTGATCTTAAGCATCTTTCGCTCCTGTTCGCGCCCGCCTCAGGCCGGCGCCCGTTCCTGTTGCGCCCCGTCCCATGCGGCGCGCAATTCTTCGGCCCGGCCGGCATCGGCGACCGGGTGGTTCCTGTTGTGCCTGTCGCGCTGATGGGTGGCGACGGGGGCATGGCCGTGGGCCGCCAGCCGGCCGGCAAGGGCCGCTTCCCGGCTCACATGCACCCCGGCCCGCGTCATCCCACGCTCCCCTCGAGCGAGATCGCCACCAGCTGCTGGGCCTCCATGGCAAATTCCATCGGCAGCGCCTGCAGCACCTCGCGGGCAAAGCCGTTGACGATCAGCGCCACGGCACTTTCCTCGTCGATGCCGCGCTGGCGGCAGTAGAACAGCTGGTCTTCGTCGACCTTCGAGGTCGTCGCCTCGTGCTCGACGCGCGAGGAATTGTTCTTCACCTCGATGTAGGGCACGGTGTGGGCGCCGCATTTCGAGCCGATCAGCAGGCTGTCGCACTGGGTATAGTTGCGCGCGTTGCGGGCCTTCGGATGCACCGAGACGAGGCCGCGATAGGTGTTCTGCGCCTGCCCGGCGGAAATCCCCTTCGAGACGATCCGGCTCGAGGTGTTCTTGCCGAGGTGGATCATCTTGGTGCCGGTATCGGCCTGCTGGTAGTTGTTGGTGATGGCGATCGAGTAGAATTCGCCCTGGCTGCCCTCGCCGCGCAGGATGCAGGAGGGGTATTTCCACGTCACCGCCGAGCCGGTCTCGACCTGCGTCCAGCTCACCTTCGAGCGCGCGCCGCGGCAATCGGCCCGCTTGGTGACGAAATTGTAGATCCCGCCCTTGCCGTTCTCGTCGCCGGGGAACCAGTTCTGCACCGTCGAATACTTGATCTCGGCGTCTTCCTCGGCGACCAGCTCGACCACCGCCGCGTGCAGCTGCGCCTTGTCGCGCTGGGGCGCGGTGCAGCCCTCGAGGTAGGAGACGTAAGAGCCCTTGTCGGCGATGATCAGCGTGCGCTCGAACTGGCCGGTATTCTCGGCATTGATGCGGAAATAGGTCGAAAGCTCCATCGGGCAGCGCACCCCCGGCGGGATGTAGACGAAGGAGCCGTCGGAAAACACCGCCGAGTTGAGCGTGGCGTAGAAGTTGTCGGACTGGGGCACGACGCTGAAGAGGTATTTCTTCACCAGATCCGGGTATTCGCGGATCGCCTCGGAGATCGAGCAGAAGATCACCCCGGCCGCTTCCAGCTCCTTGCGGAAGGTGGTGCCGACGCTGACCGAGTCGAACACCGCGTCCACCGCCACCTTGCGTTCGGAATTGGAGCCGTCGGCCGGCACCTCGCCCGCGCCCTCGACACCGGCGAGAATCATCTGTTCCTTCAACGGGATGCCGAGCTTTTCATAGGTGGCGAGCAGCTTCGGATCGACCTCGTCGAGCGATTTCGGCTTTTCCGAAAGGCTCTTCGGGCGGGCGTAGTAATACTGGTCCTGAAAGTCGATCTCGGGGTAATCGACCATCGCCCATTTCGGCTCTTCCATCTCCAGCCAGCGCCGATAGGCCGAGAGCCGCAGCTCGAGCATCCACTCGGGCTCTTCGTTCTTGGCGCTGATCAGCCGGACGATGTCTTCGGTCAGGCCCTTGGGGGCACGCTCTTCCTCGATGTCGGTCGCCCAGCCATACTTGTAGCGTTCGCCCAGCGAGCGCACCGCCTCGACCGTTTCGTCCTCGACCCCGTCCTTGACGATCACGTCTTCCTTGTCGGCCATCGCCCTTCCCTTCGTCATCCGCCGCGCGCCCGGGCGCGGAACCGTTCATGTTCTGCGATCCACGCCTCGGCGAAGCGCAGAACCTCGTCTTCGCGCGTCGTCGGCCCGATCGAGACCCGCAGCGCCGAGGCCGCGGCGGCCTCGTCAAACCCCATGGCGCGCAACCCGTGGCTGGCCCGCACCTTGCCCGAAGAGCAGGCGGAGCCAGCCGAAACGGCGAACCCCGCCAGGTCCATCACCATCACCTGTGTCTCTCCCTTCCACCCCGGGGTGATGAAACACGAGGTATTCGGGAGCCTGTTCGCGTCTTTCCCGACAAAAATAGTCTCTTTTACGGATTCGGCAATGGTTTTTTCTAGAACGTTTCTAATCGCGGCCACCTTTTCCCACCGGCCCTCGGCCAGATCGCGGGCGGCGGCCTCGGCGGCGGCGCCGAATCCGGCAATGCCGATCAGGTTTTCCGTGCCCGAGCGCCGGCCCATTTCCTGCCCGCCGCCGAGGATGCGGGCATGCACCTCGGTGCCCCGCCGCACGATCAGCGCCCCGACCCCCTTCGGCCCGCCGATCTTGTGGGCCGAGATCATCGCCATGTCGGCCCCCGACCAGTTGAAGGCGAAGGGCAGTTTACCAAAAGCCTGCGTGGCGTCGGTGAGCGCCAGCCCCTCGGGCAGGTCCTGCACGATGCCGGTTTCGGAATTGGCCACCTGCACCGCCGCCGCCTCCGAGGATTCGACGCGCACCTGCCCCGAGGGCTCCACCGCGAGCGCCTCGCGGCACCAGGCGCGCACCGCGTCATGTTCGATCCCGGCGCAGGCCAGATCGCGCCCGGCCAGCGCCAGCGCCGCTGCCTCGGTCGCCCCCGAGGTGAAGATCACGTCGGCCCCCTCGGCGCCCGCCGCCGCCGCCACCTGCCGGCGCGCCCGCTCGAGCAGCGCCTTCGCCGCCCGCCCCTCGGCATGCACGCTCGACGGATTGCCGACCAGATCCATCGCCGCCAGCAT
>RFKM01000085.1 GCA_003694465.1 Alphaproteobacteria bacterium | reverse complement strand
CTCAGCCGAGGGCGGCGACGCCGGGCAGCACCTTGCCTTCCATCCACTCGAGGAAGGCCCCCCCGGCGGTGGAAATGTAGCTGAAATGGTCGGCCTTGCCGGCGGCATTGATCGCCGCCACCGTGTCGCCGCCGCCGGCCACCGAGACCAGCGCGCCGGCATCGGTGCGTTCGGCGATCTTCTCGAGCATGGTGAAGGTGCCGGCATTGAAGGGTTCGAGTTCGAACACCCCGAGCGGGCCGTTCATGATCAGCGTCTTCGCCCGGTCGATGACGCTGTTGATATAGGCCACGGTTTCGGGGCCGGCGTCGAAGATCATCGCATCATCGGGGCAGGCCTCGGCCGGGACCGTCTCGTGCGGGGCATGGGCCTTGAACTCGCGGGCCACCACCACGTCGCGCGGCAGGATCACCTCGCAGCCGGCCTGGGTGGCGGTATCGAGAATCTTGCGGGCGGTGTCGGCAAGGTCATGCTCGCAGAGCGACTTGCCGACGTTCAGTCCCTTGGCGGCAAGGAAGGTGTTGGCCATGCCGCCGCCGATGACGAGGTGATCGACCTTGCCGACGAGGTTGTCGAGCAGGTCGAGCTTGGTCGAGACCTTGGCGCCGCCGACCACCGCCACCACCGGGCGGGCGGGGTTGCCAAGGGCCTTTTCCAGCGCCGAAAGCTCCTCGGCCATGAGCCGGCCGGCGCAGGAGGGCAGCAGATGGGCGATGCCCTCGGTCGAGGCATGGGCGCGGTGGGCGGCCGAGAAGGCATCGTTCACATAGACGTCGCCGAGGGCGGCGAGGGCGGCGGCAAAGGCGCCGTCATTCTCGGTTTCTTCCTTGTGGAAGCGGGTGTTCTCGAGCAGCAGCACCTCGCCCTCGGGCAGCGCCTCGACGGCCTCCTTGGCCGGGGCGCCGATGCAGTCGGGGGCGAAATGAACCTTGACGCCGAGGGCCTTTTCCAGCGCCGGCACGGTGACCTTGAGGCTCATCTCCGGCACGACCTTGCCCTTGGGGCGGCCGAAATGGGCGAGCAGGACGGGCTTGCCGCCCTTGGCGAGAATGTCCTTCACCGTCGGCACGATGCGCTCGATCCGGGTCGCGTCGGTGACGTTGCCGGCCTCGTCCACCGGCACGTTGATGTCGACCCGCACCAGCACCACCTTGCCGGCGAGGTCCATGTCGTCGAGGGTTTTCCAGGCCATGACGTCTCTCCCATGTTGCGTTGGCGCCAGTCAAACCGACAGGGCGCTCGGGTCAATGCGGCATAGCATACATTTCGTTGAATTCTTTTTGGTCGATGTTCAGAAATTTTGAAAACGCCCGCGCAGGTGGCGTGCCGGCGCGGGGCGGCGTTCTGCCCCTTTCCCTTTCGCGCCCCTGCGCATAGGGTCGGGCGAAATCAGCAAGGGAGGGCCAGATGGCCGAAATCAAGGACCCGGAAAACACCATTCTGATCGAACTCAAGGACGGCACCGTCGTCATCGAGCTTCTGCCGGACGTGGCGCCGCAACATGTCGAACGGATGAAGGAGCTGGCCCGCGAGGGGGCCTATGACGGGGTGGTCTTTCACCGCGTCATCGAGGGCTTCATGGCCCAGACCGGCGATGTCGAACACGGCAATCTCGAAAACGGCGGCGATCTGCGCCGGGCCGGAACGGGCGGCTCGTCCAAGCCCGACCTGCCGGCCGAATTCTCGCGCCTGCCGCATGATCGCGGCACCCTCGGCGCCGCCCGCGCGGCCAACCCGAATTCGGCCAACAGCCAGTTCTTCATCAACTTCGCCGACAACCATTTCCTGAACGGGCAATACACCGTCTATGGCCGGGTGATCGAAGGCATGGAATTCGTCGACAAGATCGCCCGCGGCGAACCGCCGGCCAACCCCGACAAGATGATCTCGGTGAAGGTTGCCGCCGATGTCTAGGTCGGTGCTGGTGGCCTGGGCGATCTTCCTCGCCGGGGTGGCGCTGGTTGTGGCCTATTATTTCATGACCCTGCCGGGGGGCGCGCCCGCCGAGGTGCGCGCCGAGCGGGCCGAGGCCGGCGGGCCGCGCCTCGAGCTGACCATCGACGGTGAGGCGCAGGGCAAGGTGGTGATCGAGCTGTTCCCGAACATCGCGCCGAAGCACGTCGAGCGCATCGTCACGCTCGCCCGCGAGGGGGCCTATGACGGGGTGGTCTTTCACCGCGTGATCGACGGGTTCATGGCCCAGACCGGCGATGTCGAATTCGGCAAGCTCGGGGGCGACCTGCGCCGGGCCGGGCAGGGGGGCTCGCGCTATCCCGACCTGCCGGCGGAATTCTCGAAAGAGCCCTTCGTGGCCGGCATCGTCGGCATGGCCCGGTCCGCCAGCCCCGACAGCGCCAATTCGCAATTCTTCATCATGTTCGACAAGGCCCCCCATCTCGATGGCCAATACACGGTCGTCGGCCGGGTGATCGAGGGCATGGACGTGGTGAACGCGATCAAGCGCGGCACCGGCCCCAACGGCGCGGTGATCGGCAAGCCCGACGTCATCGTGCAGGCCCGCGTGCAGGAATAGGGGCCGGGCAGGCACCGGGGCGAGAGCGGGCCGGGGCACGGCGGCGCTCACGCGGGTTCATTCCCGCGTGAGGCGGGCTGGCGCCGGCGCCAGCCCGGTG
>RFKM01000084.1 GCA_003694465.1 Alphaproteobacteria bacterium | reverse complement strand
GTCATGGTTTCGATGGTCATCCGCGGTGTCTTGGCGAGCGCAATGCCGAAACGGCCGCCGCCCAGTGACGTGACCACATCATTGTTGCGCAGAACGCCCTCGAGGCGGGCTCCGGTGCTGCGCAGGATTTCCTCGAAGCCGGCGGTGCCATGTTGGCGGGCGAGATCGCTCGCGCGGTCGATCTCGAGGACGAGGGCGATTCGGTCTGCCCCGGTTGCCCCAGAGAAATCGCCGACGGCCGGTGTCAGTGCCGAGGCAAGCTGCGGCCGGCCCGGCAGGCCTGTGACCGGATCGAGGGCTGTCCGGTTGCCGCCGACCTGCCCGATGAGACCGAAGGCGGCAATGAGCGCCGGGAAGACGACGGCCGCTGTCAACAGCACGCCTTCGCCGCCGAACCAATAGGCGCCGAGCATGATGGCGGGCAGGAAGGCGGCGAGCCGCGGCCCGAGCACCGTGGCGCGCACTTGTGCGCCAAGATTGCGAATCGACTGTCCAACAACGCCTGACATGGCAGCAACCCTCCGTGCGCCGGCGAGCCGACCGGCAAGACCGACCATAGGGCAAGGAAGTCAACCGGGGGTTAACACGAATGCCCTATTCGTCGCCCGATCCGGGTTTTCCCAGCGTCAGGGCGGCGAAGTCAAACAGATCCGGGTCCAGCAGGTGCGATGGGCGGGCGTTGGAGAGGGCCTTGAACATCTTCTGCCGCCGCCCGGGGCTGCGCCGTTCCCATTCGTCGAGCATCGCCTTGATCTGCTGGCGCTGGAGCCCGTCCTGCGAGCCGCACAGGTCGCAGGGGATGATCGGGTAGTTCATGGCGGCGGCGAACCGGGCGCAGTCGTCCTCGGCGACATGGGCGAGGGGGCGCAGGACGAAGAGATCGCCGTCTTCGTTCACCAGCTTCGGCGGCATGGTCGCGAGGCGGGAGCCATGGAAGAGATTGAGAAAAAAGGTTTCGAGGATGTCGTCGCGGTGGTGGCCGAGGACGACGGCATTGCAGCCCTCTTCGCGGGCGATTCGATAAAGGTTCCCGCGCCGAAGGCGCGAGCAGAGGGCGCAATAGGTCCGCCCTTGGGGCACCTTTTCGGTGACGATGGAATAGGTGTCCTGATACTCGATCCGGTGCGGCACCTGCATGCGCTCGAGAAATTCCGGCAGCACCGTCGCCGGGAAGCCGGGCTGGCCCTGATCGAGGTTGACGGCGAGCAGGTCGACCGGCAGCAGCCCGCGCCATTTCAGCTCGTAGAGCGCCGCGAGCAGGGTGTAGCTGTCCTTCCCGCCGGAAAGCGCGACCATCCAGCGGGCGCCGGGGGTGACCATGCCGTAGGCGTCGATCGCCTCGCGCACGTTGCGGATGATCCGCTTGCGGAGCTTCTTGAACTCGGTGGTCGAGGGTGCGCCCCGGAGCAGCGGGTGGATATCGTCGGTATTGTCGAACATGGGGCCTCATACGCCCGAAGACGCATGTTCGGCAAGCGGCGGCCGTTGGCAGGCACCGGATCGGGGCTCAGTGACGGTGGTCGCGCGCAGGCTTTTCGCTCGGGTCGGGGACGGGGTCATAGCCCGAGCCGCCAAGCGGGTGGCACGAAAGGATGCGCCGCGCCGCGAGGTAGCCGCCCTTGAAGGCGCCGTGCTTCTCCAGCGCCTCCAGCGTGTAGGCCGAACAGGTGGGCTGGTAGCGGCAGGAATGCCCGACCCACGGCGAAAGAACCACGCGGTAGGCGCGCACGGGCAGGGAGAGGATGAAGGCGAGCGGACTCATGGGCCGGATATAGGCCTGCCGAAGGAGAGCGAAAAGGGGCGCAGGGTTGGCGCAGGTCTGGTGTGCAAAGGTTTGCCGAGTTGGGGAAGGGGATGATCGAGGCGATCCCTCGTATGCAACCGGCAATGCCGAAGGGGGCGAGGGGGGCGGCGGTGGCCTACCAGTCCGGCGTTCTGGGCTTGGGCCGGATCGCCAGACCCGCGGCGCGGCAACGTCGCGGTGGCGCGCCGGGCCGGGGTCGCCATGACGCGCGATATCGACTTGCCCGGCCTTCGGCGTGCCGTCCTGCGCGACCCGTTCGGCAACCGCATCGAACGGGTCGCGCAGCTGGCGTGAAGCGCGCCGCTCCGGGCGCGCCCCGGGCCTCAGTAACCGCCCTTGCGCTTGCTCTCGGGCAGGCCGGCGATGCGCCCGCCCTGCTTCGAGGGGTCCATCGGGAACAGGGCATAAAGATCGGACTGCTTGATTTTCTCGCCCCATTTCTCGCTCATCGCCTTGATGATGGTGCGGGTGTTCGGCTGGTTCTCGTGATTGTCGAAATATTCCTCGCGCAGGTAGTTGATCACGTCCCAGTGCCGATCGGTCAGTTCCGGGATGCCTTCGGCCGCTGCCATGGCGCGGGCGAGGTCCTCGCTCCAGTCGTCCTGGTTGACGAGAAACCCGGTTGCCGTGGTCTCGATCGAAGCGCCGTTGAATTCGAAAGCCATGCTGTCCTCCCTCGGTCCGCATATTCGGACATTCAAACATTCCGATAAACGATTTTCACGAGAGAGAGCCGCGCCGTCAAGTATCCGCTGCGCGGTGAACCTTTTCGAGCGCCTTTGCGAGGTCGCGCTGCATCTCGGCAAAGGGGCGGCGGGCGGTTTCGTCCCGGCGGGCGACGAGGACATAATCCCATCCCGGCCGTCCCTTGCCCGGGAGAATCTCGCGGGCGAGGGCACGCAGGCGGCGCTTGGCGCGGTTGCGCGCAACGGCGTTTCCGACCTTTTTCGAGGCGGTGAAGCCGACGCGGACGATGGCCTCACCGTCGCCGCGGTCTCGGCCCTGAAGGATGAAGCCCGGGGTGGCGGCCTTTCGGGCGCGGGCGCAGGCGAGGAAATCGGCGCGCCGGCGCAGGGTTTGCAGGCAAACGCAAACCGCCGGGGGCAGGTCCGTTGCAACGGGCGCCTCCGGCGGTTTTGGTGTCATCGAATCTGGGGCGGCGTGGCTCAGGCGCTGAGCGACTTGCGGCCCCGAGCGCGGCGCGCGTTCAGAATCTTGCGGCCGGCCTTCGTCGCCATGCGCGCGCGAAAGCCGTGGCGGCGCTTGCGAACGAGGTTCGAGGGTTGGTAGGTGCGTTTCATCGCCCGTCTCCGTCACACGAGCCCCGAAACCCGGTGGATTCGGGGCGATACATTCGAAGCACGGTCTATAGGGGCGGATTGGCGGCAAGTCAAATGCCGAAAGGCCCTTTCGGGGCACATTCTGCGGCGCGCCGGTGCAATCGGCCTGCCCCGCCGGCTGAAACAATTCTCACCGTCCGGGGGGCGGCATTCAATCGGGCGTGACGAAGGGGCCTCGGCTCTGGGCTTTCCGGCCCAACCGGTCCATCTTCAGGCGGCAAGCCGGAGCCCCGATGGACCAGAGACGAAAAACCCTGCTGAAACGACTGCCGCTCGTCGTCATCGCCCTCACCTCTGTGGCGGGCTTCGTGGTCCTGCGCCCATGGCTCGACTTCGCGACCCTCGCGGCCTACCGGGGCGAGCTCATGGAATTCGTCGCCGCGCACCGGATCGGCGCGGTGCTCGCCTTCATCGCCGGATATTGCGCGATCGTCGGCTTCTCGCTGCCGGGGGCAACGCTGGCGACGCTGACCGGCGGCTTTCTCTTCGGCGTCTTCCCGGGGGTTCTGTTCAACCTCGCGGGCGCCACCGGCGGCGCGCTGGTGATCTTCCTTGCCGTGCGCATGGGCATCGGCGAGAGCCTTGCAGCGCGGATCGATGCCAGCGACGGGGCGGTGCGGCGGCTCAAGCGCGGGATCGACGAAAACCAGTGGTCGGTGCTGTTCCTGATGCGGCTCTTGCCGGTGGTGCCCTTCTTCGTGGCCAACGTGGTGCCGGCGATGCTGGCGGTGCCGACATGGCGCTTTTTCGTGACGACGGCACTGGGCATCATTCCCGGTGCGCTCATCTATACCGCCGTCGGCGCGGGGCTTGGGACGGTGTTCGAAACCGGCGGCACGCCTGACCTTTCGATCATCTTCCAGCCGCGCATCCTGCTGCCGATTCTCGGCCTTGCGGCGCTCGCCCTCCTGCCGATCCTGTTCAATCTGTGGCGCAAGGGGAGCTCCGAATGACCGTGACGAAAACCGACATCTGCGTGATCGGCGCCGGGTCCGGGGGGCTTTCGGTTGCCGCGGGGGCGGTGCAGATGGGCGCGCGGGTGGTTCTGGTCGAGGCCGGCGAGATGGGCGGCGACTGCCTCAACGCCGGCTGCGTGCCCTCGAAGGCGCTGCTCCATGCCGCCCGTGCGGGGATGGACTGGCCGGCGGCCCATGCGCATGTGCGCGCCACCATCGACGCCATCGCCCCGCACGATTCGGTCGAGCGGTTCGAGGGGCTCGGGGTCCGGGTGATCCGGGGTTTCGGCAGCTTCAGCAGCCCGCGCC